>CAYWBO010000041.1:0-26791 GCA_964456625.1 uncultured Lentimicrobiaceae bacterium
TGCCAATCAGCGATGCTTCATAAGCTGAACGCTGTCCTTTGGCATCTCTTGGTGAGCCGTTCCATGTACTGGGAACAACGAGTTGATAGTTATCAATAGCTTTGTCTTTAATGCGAATCCAGTGAGCCAGAGAGCCACGAGGAGCTTCTGTCATACCCACGCCCTTGGCTTCTTTAGGCCAGGTTTCCGGATCCCAATGATAATTGGTGTGCATTTTTGTGTCACCATTTTTGATATTGGAAATCAGTGAATTATAGAATTCCTGAGCCCAATTGGCAACCAGTTTGGTTTCCAAACCACGGGCAGCTGTTCTACCTAAGGTGGAGAAGAGTGCTGCCACAGGAACATTTAATTTGGAAAGAGTGGAATCCACAACTTCTTTATAATCTTCCCGTCCCGAAGCATAGCCGATAAGCACACGGGCAAGCGGTCCCACCTCCATTGGTTTTCCTTTCCATCTTGGGGTCTTGAGCCAGCTGTATTTGCCTTCTACATTAAGTTGTTCGTAAGGCGGTTTCGGTCCCGTGTAATTCAGATTGGTTTCGCCGTTCCAAGGATGTTTTCCGCTATTATTTCCTGTATCGTAAGTATAATAGGAGTGAGCGATGTATTCTTTGATTTGATCCGGATCTTTGGCATCCACTTCATGAACTTTACTTAAATCCCGATCTAAAATAATTCCACGCGGGAACTTATAACTATCAATGTTTCCATAACCACTGGTAGGTAAATCACCGTAAGACATGTAATTATGAAGTCCTCCCCCAATAGCGCCCCAGTCTTTATAAAATGAGGCTATGGCAAGCAAATCAGGAATATACACCTGATCAATAAAGGTTTTTGCATTGTCAAGCAAAAGTTTTACATAGGCCAATCTCTCAGAGTTAAGGGCATTGGCACCGTTAATGTTCACAGAGATGGGAACACCGCCCACCAAATAGTTAGGATGCGGGTTCTTACCACCAAAAATGGTATGGACTTTAACAATTTCTTTTTGCCATGCAAGTGCTTCCAGGTAGTGTGCCACGCCCATCAGGTTGGCTTCTGGCGGCAACTTGTAAGCAGGATGTCCCCAATACCCGTTGGCAAAAATCCCTAATTGTCCACTATCAACGAATTTTTTGATTCTCGCCTGGGTATCTTTGAAATAACCTACCGAGCTTTTTGGCCAGTCCGAGATACTCTGTGCCAGCGCTGCTGTTTTAGCCGGATCTGCCTTTAAAGCGGAGACAACATCTACCCAATCTAAAGCGGCCAGGTGATAGAAATGTACAACGTGGTCCTGCATCATTTGGGCAGCAAACATCAGGTTTCGTACCAAATCTGCATTAGGAGGTACGGTAATACCCAGGGCATTTTCAACCGTCCTTACTGAAGCAAGAGCGTGTACCGTGGTGCAAACACCACATACTCTTTCGGTGAAAGCCCAGGCATCGCGGGGATCTCTTCCATTCAGGATAATTTCAATACCCCTGACCATAGTTCCGGAACTATATGCGTCTGTTATTTTCCCGTTTTTTACTTCTACTTCCACCCGCAAGTGTCCTTCAATACGGGTGATGGGATCTACAACTATTCTTTTCATGATTTAATTTTTTTACTGGTTTTCAGATTTTGATTCTGCTTTTCCTTCCTTAATTAATTTCCGCTTTCTAACATTTGTAGTTATTGCGTGTGCGGCCATACCCACACCGGCAGCAACAGCAAGCCCGGCACCAATTTTATCTGCGTTGGACTCAATACCAAAACCTGCAACTTCAGGAAGCCTTCTGTAAAATGGGCCATTATCCCAGTAACCGGCTTCGGCACAACCCAGGCAGGGATGCCCGGACTGGATAGGATAACTTACTCCGTTGTTCCATTTAATAATACCGCAGGAATTGTAAGTAACAGGACCCCTGCATCCTACTTTATAGAGACAATAACCTTTTTTGGCATTTTCATCATCGAAAGATTCAACAAACAAACCGGCATCAAAATTCGGTCTTCTGTAGCAGGAATCATGTACCCGTTTGGAAAAGAATGATTTAGGACGTTTCAGGTGATCCAGTTCGGGAAGTTGCCCGAAGGTAAGTATCTGAACAATAACACCGGCCATCACATCTGCAATGGGAGGACATCCTTGTACATTGATAAGCGGTTTGTCTTTGATAATTTTATGAATAGGCGTTGCCTTGGTGGGATTTGGCCTGGCAGCCTGCACACAACCTGCAGAGGCGCAGTTACCCCATGCAATAATAGCTTTGGCTCCTTCGGCAGTTTCGCGAACAATCTGTTCGAAACTTTTACCTCCGATACAGCAATAAACGCCGCCATCTCCAAATGGAACCGAACCTTCAACCGTTAGAATATACTTCCCGTGATACTTTTTCAAGGTGTCCTGCATAGATTTTTCAGCCTGGTATCCGGCAGGAGCCATCAATGTTTCAGAATAATTTAACGAAATCTTGTCAAGCAAAATATCGGCTACCATGGGATGTGATGAACGGATGAATGACTCGCTGCAACAAGTACATTCCTGTCCGTGAAGCCATACTACCGGAATCCTTGTCTTGGTTTCCATGGCCTTTGCAATTTTGCCTGCTGCGCTGGTTTCAAGCCCCAGCATGGCAGCCATCATTGCACTTAATTTCATGAAATCGCGCCGGGAATATCCTTTCTCCCTGGCAACTTCATAATAGGTTTTTTCTTTGTCGAACATAGTACAATTTTTTGAGGTTTTATTCATTTATTTTATCAGAAACCGGATATATTCCATTGATAACCAGTTCCCCGGATATGCTTACTCTACTTCCTAATTCAAAATCCTGACAGTCTTTGAGATTAATGACCAAACTCTCCTTGGTACAAATAATTTTAGCTGACTTCTGTCCTTTATAATTCATCATCTCGGCGACTTTACCCTGGATTTGAATCGTTGCTTTTGATTTCATAATAAAAGGCTATCCCTCCTTTAAGCAAGAGGCGTGCCTGTTTTAAAAAATTAGCGGGAAAGGCTGGGTTGTTGTTTTGTAACAATATGGATCACAGTTCTTTCAAAGATGTAAATTTTTTTATAATTTTTTTTGAAGAAAAATGAAAGCGGGATTATTTTGTGGAATCCCGTAAGTGGATTACGTAATTCCGCAATCGATTACGGCAAAATGAACAATTAAAAGGTTGTAAGGAAAAAAGGAGTGAAGGAGGAAAGACAAGAATACTTAATGAAGGTTGTATTTCTGGACTTTGTCGCGGAAAGTAGATAGTTTCATGCCCAGCAGTTGAGCTGCTTTACTTTGGTTTCCGTCAGCCTGGCTGATGGCTTCGCTGAGCAGACGACTTTCTACACAACTGATGACGTCATTGTATGGCATTCCTTCGCGCGTAAAGCAGAGGCTACAGGCTTTCACAATCTGATCAAGAGGGCTGAACCCGGTGAGTTCATCCGGCAAGTCCGAAATTTTGATCTCGTTGTCGGCAAACAAAGCAGCACGCTGAATGACATTTCTCAGTTCCCTGACATTTCCGGGCCAGTGATATTCCATCAAAAGTGATAACGTTCCCGAGTGGATACTGAGGTCTTTTTTGGGTGCATAATGTTTTACAAAATGGTCTATCAGAAGTGGGATGTCTTCTTTTCGGTCGCGTAAGGGTGGAATTCTGATTTCCACCGTGTTGATCCTGTAAAATAAATCCTGACGGAAAAGTCTCTTTTCTATGAGATCCTTCAGCTCCACCTTGGAAGCGCAGATCAGTCTTACGTCCACAGGGAGGTAGGTAGAACCGCCGATATGACGAATTTGATGTGATTCCAGTACGCGAAGCAGCTTAGCTTGAATGTTTAATGGCGTATCATCGATATCATCCAGGAATAAGGTGCCGCCGTTGGCTATTTCGAAAAGCCCTTTTTTCTCATGATCGGCATTGGTAAAAGAGCCTTTATCGAATCCAAATAATTCACTTTCAAGCAATTCTGCGGGCATTGCCGCAAGGCTGATCTTGACAAAGGAATTCTGGCCCCTGTCACTGAGATGATGGATGTAATCGGCAAAAATCTCTTTCCCTACACCGGTTTCACCGATGAGCAAAATACTGGTTGCTGAATCCACCACTTTGTCAATGCGGCGGATTTGCCGCTGCATCTCCTCGTTTTGTGTAATCAGGGAAATAGAACCGTTTGACCTGATCGCCATACTTGTTAAAAATTAAGCTCTTCTTCTTCCTTAAGCTTTTCATTTATCTCGTCGAAAGCAGCGAGGCTTTCCAACGCACTTTGTTCGTCAAGGACCGTTAAGGCAGTACCAACATGTGCCAGGACATAATCGCCCTTGCCAGCTTCGGGAACCCATTCAATACAAACTTTTCGAATTGCACCTCCAAAGTCCACATCAGCCATTTTTAGCCCGTCTTCATCCAGTATATTGACAATTTTTCCGGGAACTGATAAACACATAGCGGTTGTTTTTAATGCTAAGGTATTAATTTTATTCATCCAAAGATATATAAATTTAAATAGATAGATGACCTGAATATCTTTAGGTGATAAAAGCCGATAATTGTTGATAACCCAAAAGGCTCCCTACATTTCAAAAAATTATTAAGACTATTTTTGCAGTTGGAAAAATTGAAAAAGTGGAAGATTTTTTAAAGGAATTAAATAAAGAACAACGCGAGGCGGTTTTGCAAACGGAAGGCCCAGAGATGGTGATTGCAGGTGCTGGCTCGGGTAAAACACGCGTGTTGACATACCGGATCGCTTACTTACTGCAACAGGGGATCGATCCATTTAACGTATTGGCGCTGACATTTACCAACAAAGCGGCGCGTGAAATGAAAGAGCGTGTTATCAGGTTGATCGGTGACGGAGAAGCACGTAACGTCTGGATGGGAACCTTCCACTCTATTTTTGCTAAAATCCTGCGCATCGAAGGACATCATCTGGGCTATTCTTCCAACTTCACAATTTATGATACCGATGATACCAAAAAGCTGATTCGGCAGATCATTGTTGATTTGAAACAGGATCCGAAAGTGTATGCTCCTAATTTTGTAAGGGCACGGATCTCAATGGCCAAGTCTCACCTGATCGGTCCGGAAGAGTACGCACAAAATCCTGAAATTATTGCCGCTGACGAAAGTGGTGCAAAACCTTTGATAAAAGATATTTACAAAGCTTACAACCTTCGGTTGAAACGTTCGGCATCCATGGATTTCGACGATTTGCTTTTTAATACTTTTATCCTATTCAGGGATTTTGAAGACGTACTTTACAAGTACCAGAAGAAGTTCCGCTACATTATGGTGGATGAGTATCAGGACACCAATCATGCACAGTATCTGATCATCAAAAAGCTGGCTGCGAACACGGAGAATATCTGTGTTGTCGGTGATGATGCCCAGAGTATTTACGCTTTTCGCGGTGCCAATATTCAGAACATTCTGAATTTCAGAGTGGATTATCCTGATTACAAGTTGTTCAAGCTGGAGCAGAACTATCGATCAACAAAAAATATCGTAGAAGCGGCCAATCATGTGATTGCATTCAATAAAGAGCAGATCAAGAAGACCGTCTGGACCGATAACGGTGAAGGGGGGAAGATCGGTTATATCAAAGCTACCAGCGATAATGAAGAAGGAAGGCTGGTAGGCAGTGCTATTTTTGCTGCCAAGATGAATGAGCAGCGTCCCAACAGCGATTTTGCTATTTTGTACCGCACCAATGCCCAGTCGAGGGCTATGGAAGAGGCACTTCGAAAATTGAACATCCCTTACCGTATTTATGGCGGGCAGTCGTTTTACAGCCGGAAGGAAATCAAAGATCTGCTCGCTTATTTCCGGCTGGTGATCAATCACAATGATGAAGAAGCTCTGCAGCGTTGTGTCAACAATCCGCCGCGAGGCATCGGAAAAACGACACTCGAAAAAATCAATGTTGCTGCCGACGAAAATAATGTCAGTATGTGGGAAGTGATTAACACACCGCATACTTACGGCGTCGATCTGAATTCGGGTATTCTAACGAAACTGACTAATTTCATAACCATGATCCAGAGCTTCGCCGTGGAGATAAAGAAAAAAGAAGCATATGAAGTAGCACAGCTCATCGCCCAGTCATCGGGACTGATGAAGATGTTTCGAGAGGAAGATACACCGGAAGGTCTGAGCCGCGTTGAAAATATGGAAGAGTTGCTGAACGGCGTGAAAGAGTTTAGCGAGAGAGGCGCGGAAGCCAATCAGGGCGACCTGGAATTTCAGGGCAGCCTGGAAGAATTTATGCAGGAAGTAGCCCTGCTCACTGATGCAGACGAGGACGACAAAGACGGTAACGACAAAGTTTCACTGATGACCATCCACGCCGCCAAGGGTCTTGAATTTCCTTACGTATTTATTGTAGGCCTTGAGGAAAATCTGTTTCCTTCGGTACAGTCTGTCAGCACACGTTCGGAACTGGAAGAAGAACGCCGGCTGTTTTATGTGGCTCTGACCCGGGCACAGATAAAGGCCACGTTGTCTTTTGCGGAAAGCCGTTATCGCTGGGGGCAGTTTACCATCACTGAGCCCAGTCGGTTCTTGGATGAAATCGACGAAAAACTATTGGATAAACCCCATCGTGAACATTACCAGCAGGCTTCTTCTGCACTGACATCGGACAAGAGTACTGCTCCGGCTCCGAATCTCAGGAAGAGAAACCTGAAATCCGTGGAACAGGCCACATTGGAAGGATCCAATTTTCAATCTGACGATCTTTTAAACCTGGTAGCGGGCATGGAAATCGAGCATCCGCGCTTCGGAAAAGGAAAAGTGATCTCGGTGGAAGGTATCGGACCTAACAAAAAAGCGAAAGTTTATTTTAAAGAAGTAGGAGAGAAGAATTTGTTGTTGCGGTTTGCCAAGCTTAAAATTCTGAATTGAGAAAGAGCAAGTTTAAAAAAAGCCCGAAACAAACTGTTTCGGGCTTTTTCATGTCTATCATAAACAGATTATTTCAGAATTTCTTTGCCTATGACCAGTCGTTGGATTTGGTTGGTGCCTTCGTAGATCTGGCAGAGTTTGGCATCACGCATCATCTTTTCAACGAGAAAATCGGTGGAGTAACCTTCGCCAGCCATCACCTGAACGGCGTCGGTAGTCACTTTCATAGCTACGTCCGAAGCATAGAGTTTTGCCATAGCCGACAACAAATTTTTTCCGTTTTGACCCGAATCGTAAGCCCATGCGGAATGCCAGGTAACCAAACGGGCTGCTTCAATTTCTGTAGCCATATCTGCCAGCATAAAACTGACGCCCTGGTTTACAGAAACGGGTTTGCCGAACTGGATTCTTGTTTTACTCCAGTCACGGGCCGTTTCGAACGCAGCCCTGGCGTTGCCCACACTCAAGGCTGCCACGCCGGTACGGGTTCTTTCGAAAGTTTTCATAGCAAGCAAAAAGCCCTGTCCTTCACCGCCAATAAGATTCTCCTTTGCAACTTCTACATCTTCAAAAATAAATTCTGTTTGCACGGAAGCACGCTGTCCCATTTTCTTGAGGTTGGATACTACTTTGATACCTGGAGAGTTTGTGGGAACAACAAAAGCACTCAGGCTTCTTGCCCCTCTTTCGGGATCGGTCAGTGCAAATACAGTGATGAAATCAGACACAGAGCCGTTGGTAATGAAGCGTTTGTGTCCGTTCAGGATGTATTTGTCACCGTGTCGAATGGCATTTGATTTGATCCCGGCAACATCAGATCCGGCATTGGGTTCCGTTAAAGCGTATGCGGCAACCCCTTTTGTTTCAGCAATTTGTCCGAAAAAACGTTTCTTTTGCTCAGGGCTTGCTCCCAGTAACAAAGGGGTGAGTGCCAGCGTATTGGCATCCATACAAATTCCGATCCCGACGCAGCCGGCGCCCAGTTCTTCCGATGCCAGTGCACTCTCGAAAATGTTGTGACCCTGTCCGCCGAAAGCAACATCAATGGGTCCGTTCATCAGGCCTTCTGTATATGCTTTTTTGACAACGTCCCACGGAAATTCTGCAGATTCGTCATACTTTCGTGCGTTGGGAATCATCTCCCTTTGAGCAAAGTCCCGGACTTTTTCCCGGATTTCAATTTGCCTGGGTTCTAGAGAAAAATCAATCATGGCGTAATTTTATTTAATTAATATTCAATAATTTGAGGTAAATCGGGTTTGAAACGGAAGCAAAAATACAGTTTATTGGCAATTATTCCTACTTTAGTAATAAATTTTCTGAAAACGTTTTAAAGGCGGTAAGAAAGGGTTATGCAGGCGATTATTTATCAAAAGGGTTTTAAATCTTACCTTCAGTTGGAGCGTGGTTTGTCGGAAAACACGATTGCTGCCTATCTCCACGACACGGACTTATTTTTTAAGTTTCTGGAAGTTAAAAATCCGGGATTGACGATCACTCAGGTATCATTGGGACATTTGAGGGAATTTGTTCAATATATTAATGACATTGGATTAGGATCTTATTCCCAGAGCCGTGTTATTTCGGGCATAAAATCCTTCTTCAATTTTCTGGTGCTGGAAAAAGAGATTGAAACCAGCCCTGCTGTTTTGCTGGAATCCCCCAAACTGGGGTTTAAATTGCCGGTTGTTTTCACAGAAGGTGAAATAGAGGTCTTGTTCAAATCTTTCGACTTGTCTCAACCCGAAGGAGAGAGAAATAAAGCCATAATAGAAATGTTATATGGTTGTGGTTTACGCGTTTCAGAATTAATAAACTTACGACTTTCCTATTTGCATTTAAATGAGGATATCATCCGGGTAACCGGAAAAGGAGACAAACAGCGCTTGATCCCGATCGGGAAACTGGCTAAAAAACAGTTGCTGACCTATATCACACAAATCCGCCCCCATATCCATCCACAAAAGGGTTCGGAAGATATTGTTTTCCTGAACCGTCGGGGCGGGAAGCTGAGCCGTCAGATGGTTTTTATCATGGTGCGAAAGCAGACTGAGAAGGCAGGAATTCACAAAACCATCAGCCCGCACACTTTCAGGCACTCCTTTGCCACACACCTGGTACAAAATGGTGCCGACCTCAGGGCGGTGCAGGAATTGCTGGGGCATGTTTCCATAACTACTACTGAGATTTATACCCATCTTGATGTAAACGATTTGAAGAGCAGTATTTTAAAATATCATCCGAGAAATCAGTAGGCCTTTTTTGTGGCGATTTTATCAAAAACAGGTCATTTTTTTTGTGAACTTTTCTTGCCTTTTTATTAACATCCCTTGGTAGTTATAAAAAAAAATAACATACCTTTGTTCGAAAGACCTGAAAACTCAAGAGGTTGTAGAATTTTCAGTGCGTATCTAAGTTCAACATTATCAGTTTGATAATGGATTGAGATGTAGGTTTTTGGGCCAAGTTTGTTTTTGTGTCAAAAATAGTTAGCTGAGATAACCCTTTTAATTGTTTATGAATGAATTGAAATTTCTTTTGCTTGAAGACGTTCCGGAAGATGCGGAATTGATACAAAAACAGTTAAAAAAGGAATTCACTTGCACCGTCCGTATTGTTACATCCAAGGAAGAATATACGGAGGCGCTGAATGAGTTCAGTCCTACTGTGATATTGAGTAATCGGTATGGTAAGAAGAAGGAGGATTTTTGGGCTCTTACCATAAGGAATAAACAAGCACCTTCGGTTCCGTTTATTGTGATGACTCCCGTTTTTGAAGATGAAATTGCTGTTGACTGTATTGATAACGGGGCTACAAACTACCTTTCCAAAGAACATTTGGTACGGTTGAATTTCGCCGTCAAAATGGCGCTCAACCAGATTCAACTTGCGGAGCAAAAAAAAGCTACCGAAAAGGAACTGGAGAAGACGCTTGAGCATTTTAGGAGATTTGTAGATCACGATATATCAGGTGATTATCTTGAAAACGAGACCGATGTCTTGTATTGCAACAGCAAGGTGCTTGAAATATTTGGCTTCAACAGTCTGGAGGAACTGAATGCCTATGGTACCGTAAATTTATATGAGAATACATCCGATAGGGAAAATCTCATCAGGGACCTCCAAAAGGGAAGAAAAGTAGAAAACAAGGAGTTCAGGATGTTCACCAAATCGGGCAAGCCCATTGTTGTCCTGGAGAATGCATACGCCGACGTGGATGAAGAGGGAAAGATCGTAACCATGTATGGTTATCTGATTGATATCACGGAACAGCGGAATTCCGAAAGCCTGCTTCAGGCCTCTGAGAACCTTTTCAGAACGCTTACAGAAAGCACCTCAGCCAGTATTATAATTTACGACAGACAAAATTTTTTGTACACAAATCGGGCTTTTAGTGAGTTGATTGGCTATTCCCCGGAGGAACTTTCCAAAATGGTTTATTGGGAAGTGGTGCATCCCGATTATCAACAGACGGTAAAGGAAAAGGGACAATTGCGAATTGACAGGAAAAAGGTGGATTCCCGTTATCAGTTTAAGGTTGTTACAAAACAAGGTGTCGAAAAATGGGTGGAATATACTGCAGCACCGATCATCTATGAGGGTAAAACTGCCGCAATAGGTACCCTGTACGACATTACCAAAGAAATAAATGCTGCTGTTGAGATCAAAAAACTTTCAACGGTTATCGAACAGAACCCGCTTTCGGTAGTCATTACTGATCTGGACGGGGGCATAGAATATGCTAACCGGGCTTTCCTTGAGATAAGCGGTTACACTTTTAAGGAAGTGTCGGGAAAAAACCTGCGGATATTGAAAAGCGGGTCAACTCCTGATGAAACCTATGAAGACCTGTGGAGTACCTTGTCAAAGAGAATGGTCTGGAAAGGTAATTTCATCAATAAAAAGAAAGACGGGACCCTTTATACGGAGCTGGCTATCATTTTTCCTATTTTTGGAGAGGATGGGTCTGTAATTCATTATGCTGCTGTTAAAAGAGATATCTCTAAAGAAAAAGAAGTCGAAGAAGAACTTCTGATTGAGAAAAGAAAAGTAGAAGAAGCCAACCGGTTGAAGACGGCGATCCTGACGAATATGAGTCACGAGTTGAGAACGCCACTGAATGGTATTCTTGGTTTCTCGACGCTGATTTCGGATTCCAACGATCTTGAAGAAATTGGTGAGATGACTCAGTACATCCAGGAAAGCGGACAGCGCCTGCTCCGCACCTTGAACCTCGTGATAGAGATTTCAGCGATGGAATCAGGGAATTTCCAACCTGATCTCCATGAAATAGATATCAATGATATGATCAGAAAGCTGATCAAAAATTATAAGGAAGAGGCGGTTAAAAAGAACCTGAAGATCATTTTCGACGATCCGCTGACATCTTTCCTTATTACTACGGATCTGAAGTTTATCCATGGCGCTATTGAAAATCTGCTGGACAACGCGATTAAGTTTACGAATGAAGGATGGGTAAATATTTCAGTTGTCAAAGAAGCATCAGAAGGTGAAGATTATGTTGTAATTAATGTTGCCGATACTGGCATTGGTATATCTGAAAAGAATCAAAAAGTCATTTTTGAAGATTTTCAACAGGAAAGTATGGGCTATAGCAGGGTTTATGAAGGGACAGGATTGGGACTCAGCCTTGCGAAAAAATATGTGGAACTCCTGGACGGATTCATTAAGTTGAAGAGCAAAGTAGGCGAAGGGTCCACGTTCTCAGTGTACATTCCGTTGAGCAATAGCAAATAATTAATTATAAAAACATATGATTTTGGATTCACCCGACAAAGTAATCAACCTCAAAACCAAAACAGGAAAAATACAGATCTTGTATGTTGAAGACGACCGAAACAGTCAGTTTCTTGTCGAACAGGTATTAAGAAACAGCTATGATGTGGATATTGCGCCACATGCACGCGATGTAATGACCTGGGTTGGCCTGAAAGACTACGATCTGATTCTGATGGATATCAAGTTAGATGAAGGTTATTCCGGAATTGAACTTGCCAAAAAGATCAAGAATCTTCCCCATTACAAAGATGTGCCCATATTGGCCGTTACTGCCATTGCTTTCCCCGAGGAGCTTGCCAACATGGTATTGGAAGGTTGCTCAGATACCATAACAAAACCTATTGATTTCAAGCTTTTTAAATCAAAAATATCCGATCTGCTGATGAAAGCTCAGGATACCAATGGTACGAATTCTGCAATGTATTTCTGATTCAGGGACGGATTACTTTTAATGCACCACTTTCATCAAATTTCACTATGGTAGAAGGCTTCACCGAGGCTACTCTGGCATGGTGGATTCCCACGATATAATCCACATTATTCTTGATCTGATCATCCAATTGATCGAAGGTTGTTGCCACAGGATGTCCCGAAAGATTGGCAGAAGTGGACACCAGCGGTTTCCCCATTCGGCGGATCAGGTCTGTGCAAAAATCGTCTTTGATGACCCTAATGGCAATACTGCCGTCTGCGGCTCTTATATTTTTAAGGATATCCTTGGCTTTGGGATAAACAATCGTGATCGGTGAAACGGCATTTGCCAGCAGGTCGTAAACGATGGGGGGGACGTTTTCCACATATTTTTCAATCGATTCGGGAGCATCCAGCAGCACGATCATGCTTTTATCTTCCTCCCGCTGCTTGATTTTATAGATCTTCTTGACTGCTTTGTATATCGTAGCGTCACAACCCAGACCCCAGACCGTATCCGTGGGATACAGAATTACCTTACCTTTCTTAAGAAACTCGAGCGTTTGCTCGATTTCTTGTTCTATTTGACTGTCCATATTAAAATCTCACTTTAAATGGGTGCCCTGCACAAAATTAAACGGCAACGTTAAAATCGCGTAATGCGTCGTTAAGCGAGGTTTTCAGATTTGTTGAGGCTTTTCTTTTTCCAATGATCAAGGCGCAGGGAACCTGAAAGTCTCCTGCCGGAAAATGTTTTGTATAACTCCCCGGAATGACTACTGAGCGCGGTGGAACATAGGATTTTTGCTCCACAGGTGTAGTTCCGCTGACATCTATGATTTTTGTGCTTTTTGTGAGCACTACATTGGCGCCCAGAACGGCTTCGGTTCCTACCCTGACGCCTTCTACTACAATACACCTGGAGCCGATAAAACAGTTGTCTTCAATAATGACGGGTGCGGCCTGAACGGGTTCCAGTACACCGCCGATACCCACGCCGCCGCTCAGATGAACGCTTTTCCCAATCTGAGCACAGGAACCTACGGTAGCCCATGTGTCGACCATGGTGCCACTGTCCACATAAGCCCCGATGTTCACATACGATGGCATCAACACCACGCCTGGCGCCAGATATGAACCATAGCGCGCCAGAGCGTGCGGTACCACGCGTACCTGCTGCTTGGCAAACTGGTGTTTCAGAGGAATCTTATCGTGGAATTCAAAAATGCCTACTTCCATGGTTTCCATCTTCCGTAAAGGAAAATACAAAATAACGGCTTTCTTGACCCATTCATTCACTTTCCATCCGTCTCCGGCAGGTTCGGCAACCCGTAATTTCCCCTTGTCCATCAATTCAACAACATCTTCTATTGCCTCTTTTACAGATTTATCTGCCAGAAGTTCACGGTTTTCCCAGGCTTTTTCTACTAAGATTCTGTATTCTTTCATAACACCCTAAATTCAAAGTAAAAGTACATAAATACCTACCATTTCCTGAGGCTTGTTGAAAATTATTTCAAAACAAGAGCAGAAAGTCGGGTACTCCTGAGGTTGTGAGATACATTATCGTGATCTGAAACGTTCGCGTAAAGCGAAACAAATTTCAATTATTTCAAGTATTGTCAAGCAAAATATTCCTAAATTTGCGGCCACAATTTTCAGTTCGTTCTAATAGAAACAATTCATGTTATACAGAAGGCATCTCCGTATTAAAGCGCTTCAGGCCCTCTACAGTTGGTATTCGGGTGGATTCGAAAGCCTGCCAGCGGGAGAAAAACAACTTCTTAAAAGTATCGATAAGCTTTATGAATTGTTTGTTTATCAGCTTTCTTTTCTGGTGGAAATAAGGCGTTTTACGCTGGTCAGGATCGAGGAGAACAAAAACAAGTTCTATCCTACGGAAGACGACCTGAACCCAAATCTGAAATTTGTGAACAACCGGGTGCTAACGCAACTGAGTGAAAATCAAGATTTCCTCAAGAAAGAAGAAGCGCTGAAAATCAACTGGTCGCAGGATCAGGAGATGGTTCTGAAATTTTATCATCTGCTGCGAAATTCCGACTTTTATTCAAAATACCTTTCCGAATCTTCAGATTCTCTGGAAGAGGACAAAAAGTTCATCATTAAAGTCGTGGATCGTCTGATGATTGATTTCGATCTGTTACGCTCTTATTATGATGAGAAAAATATGTACTACACCGAAGGTTATGATCTGACCGGTATCTTGCTGGTGAATTTCGTGGATTCCATCACACCGAAATTTTTCGTCGACGGATTGCTGCCGGGTATTTATAAAACTTCAGGCCAGAAAGTAAACGATGATGAATATTTTGCCCGCACCTTGTTCCGTAAGGTGATCATAAATGATGATGAATATTCGAAGATCGTGGAAGGGAAAACCAAGAACTGGGATTACGACCGCATTCCGCTCATAGACGTTATCTTGCTGAAAATGGCCATCGTAGAATTGCTGGAAATGAATACCATCCCGGTGAAGGTAACCATGAACGAATACATCGAGCTGGCCAAGTACTTCAGCACAGCCAAAAGCAAGATCTTTATCAACGGTGTGCTCGACAAGCTGATCAGTGAATTTAAGGCTGATGGGCGCATCAAAAAAACCGGCCGCGGGCTGATCGATTAGCCTCACATTTTCTTTCGTTTTGTTTTGATTTTTCAGGGATTTTTAGCACCGTTTCCTCGGCTAAAATCGCTATCTTTGCAACCGTTTGATAAAAATAAACAGCAACTGATTATTAATCACAAACTAACGTTTAAATAATTAATTATGGCATTTGATATTGAAATGGTCAAAAAGGTTTATGCCCGTTTTCCTGAAAGGGTAGACGCAGCGAAGAAACTGCTGAAAAAACCTTTAACGTTATCCGAAAAAATTCTTTATGCGCATCTTGACGAGGGTGTTCCGGCTCAGGAATATACCCGTGGTGTTTCATATGTTGATTTCCGTCCCGACAGGGTCGCCATGCAGGATGCAACCGCTCAGATGGCACTGCTTCAGTTTATGCAGGCCGGCAAGAAAACAACTGCCGTTCCTTCCAGTGTGCACTGCGATCACCTGATCCAGGCAAAAGAAGGCGCTGACAAGGACCTTGAAAAAGCAAATTTTACAAATAAGGAAGTCTATAATTTCCTTTCGACCGTTTCAAATAAGTACGGAATTGGTTTCTGGAAGCCGGGTGCCGGAATTATCCAC
This sequence comes from uncultured Lentimicrobiaceae bacterium, assembly GCA_964456625.1. Lineage (GTDB taxonomy): Bacteria > Bacteroidota > Bacteroidia > Bacteroidales > F082 > Sulfidibacterium. The sequence continues at coordinate 15,317 of CAYWBO010000041.1, forward strand.
CAGGTAGTCCTGGAAAACTATGCATTCCCAGGCGGCATGATGATCGGTACCGATTCTCACACGCCCAATGCCGGCGGACTCGGAATGGTCGCCATCGGTGTGGGTGGTGCGGATGCCGTTGACGTGATGGCCGATATGCCCTGGGAATTGAAATTCCCGAAACTGATCGGCGTGAAACTGACGGGTAAATTAAGCGGATGGCTGGCCCCGAAAGATGTGATCCTCAAAGTGGCAGATATCCTTACCGTGAAAGGCGGTACCGGTGCTATTGTTGAATATTTCGGCGAAGGAGCCCGGGCTTTGTCAGCAACCGGACGAGCCACGATTTGTAACATGGGTGCCGAAATAGGTGCGACGACTTCAACCTTTGGTTTCGATGCCAACGCAGCAGAATATCTGCGTCAGACGGATCGTGCCGATGTGGCTGAACTGGCGGAAAGCATTGCGGCTTACCTGACCGGTGATGATGAAGTTTACGCTGATCCTGAAAAATATTTCGATCAGGTTATCGAAATCAACCTCAATGAACTGGAGCCTGCCTTGAACGGACCTTTCACTCCTGACCTGCGCACGCCTGTTTCAAAAATGGCCGAGGTTGCCAAAGAAAATGCCTGGCCCCTGGAAATGGAATCCGGTTTGATCGGTTCCTGCACCAATTCCTCTTATGAAGACATTACCCGTGCCGCCAGCATTGCAAGACAGGCTGTTGACAAAAAATTGAAGGTGAAATCAGAGCTGCTGATTACTCCCGGTTCCGAGCAAGTGAGATATACCATCGAACGCGACGGGCTGACTGCCGAGTTCGAAAAGATGGGCGCCGTTGTACTGGCTAATGCCTGTGGTCCCTGTATCGGACAGTGGAATCGTGAGTCGGTGAAAGACGGACATAAAAACTCCATCGTGACTTCTTTTAACAGGAACTTCGCAAAACGTAACGACGGGAATCCCAATACTTATGCTTTTGTTACTTCTCCCGAAATGGTGATGTGCTATGCATTATCCGGCCGTCTGGATTTCAACCCGCTTACCGACACACTGGTAAACGAAGACGGTGAAAAAGTAAAACTGGAAGTCCCGGAAGGTCTGGTTTATCCTCCCAAAGGATTTGCCGTTGAAGATCCCGGTTTCCAGGCTCCTGCAAAGGATGGCGAAAAGGTGGAAGTAATCGTAAAACCCGATTCTGACAGATTGCAACTGCTGACTCCTTTTAAGGAATGGGACGGCAAGGATTTCGAAGGAATGAAGCTGCTGATCAAAGCCAAGGGAAAATGTACCACTGACCACATTTCTATGGCCGGTCCCTGGTTGCGTTTCCGCGGTCATCTTGAAAATATTTCACAGAACATGCTCATCGGCGCTGTGAATTATTTCAATGATCAGACCAATTCAGTAAAAGATCAGTTGGACGGAACACACAAAGCCGTTCCGGATGCAGCCAAGAGTTATCGTGATGCAGGTATCGGCTCCATCGTGGTAGGTGATGAAAACTATGGTGAAGGCTCCTCACGTGAGCATGCTGCCATGGAACCCCGTTTTATGGGAGTGAAAGTCGTGCTGGTACGTTCTTTTGCCCGTATTCATGAAACCAACCTGAAGAAACAAGGTGTTCTGGCGCTGACATTTGCCGATAAAGCAGATTATGAAAAAGTGCTGGAAGACGATACTGTTGCTGTAAAAGGCCTGACGGATTTTGCCCCCGGCAAACCGCTTACCGTGGTGTTGAACCATGGTGACGGTTCCGTAGATGAAATTCAGGCAAACCATACCTACAATGCCAATCAGATTGAATGGTTTAAAGCCGGAAGTGCGCTGAACCTTATCAGAAAGCTAAATGCATAATATCAGCTTTTGTTATAGAAAAGCCCGGCAAACGCCGGGTTTTTTTGTCTCTGCCAATCTGTGATCTAAATTCTTTCGGTTGTGGATATTCATTTTGAAGGGAAATGCAAGCTTCGTTCGGCAGAGAAGTGAAAATAAATCTTAATTTCGACCGTTATTTAACCAATTAATCGCCTGGTTGCCCGTGAAGCGCAAATATCTTTTGTTTCTGTTTCAATTATTACCTCTGTTTTTGTTTGCACAGGAAAACGGACGGTATGCTTTTACTTTTCTGGAACAGCCTGTTTCTGCGAGGACGGTGGCTTTGGGTGGGAATCTGGCAGCCATTTACGATAACGACATCACGCTGGCATTCGTAAACCCTTCGCTCATCAACGACCAGATGAACAACGATATGGCTTTGTCGTATGTCAATTTCTTTGCGGGCGTCAATTACGGGCTGGCACAGTATTCCAGGACTTTTAACCATGCCGGTAGTTTTCTGATCAGCCTCCAGTATATCAATTACGGGAAGTTTGATTATGCCAATACCGATGGTTCACGCAGCGGCACTTTCAGTGCCGCCGACTATGCACTTAACGTCGGGTGGGGCCGGCAACTGGGACCCAATTTCTCCATCGGAGCTTCCGGCAAGCTGATCGCCTCCTATTACGAAACCTATCGGGCTTTCGGAATCGCTGTGGATGTAGCTGGCACTTACCGTAATGACGAAGGGTGGACAATTTCGCTGGTAGCTTCTAACCTGGGTATGCAATTGAAAGGATATGTTTCCGGCGTTACTGCTCCGTTACCTTTTGATTTACATGCAGCCGTTTCCAAGCGATTGGAGCATGTTCCGCTAAGGCTGTGTTTCGGAGTAGACCATTTGGAGAGATGGAACCTGAGTATGGCAGATTCATTAAATCCTGCAGGTGGGATCGACCCTTTAACAGGCAATCCGGTCCAACTGACGGGGATGGCAAATTTTGCGGATAAACTGATGCGGCATTTTATTTTCGGAGGAGAGCTCTATCTTGGGAAGAACCTGACGCTCAGGGCCGGATACAATTATCTGCGTCGTAAAGAACTGACCATAAGCGAACGGCAGGGTCTGGTGGGATTCAGTTGGGGCATCGGGATCCATATTTCCCATTTTCAGATCAACTATGCACGTACGACCTATCATCTGGCAGGGTCCCCCAATTATTTCACACTTACTACTTCGCTGGATTCTTATGGCCGCAAAAGATTCTAATTTGTAAGATCTATTTTTTCATTTCCAGATCCTCCATTTTGAACTTTTTGAGTGCTTTGATGATGTCGGCTTCCGGCGGAATGATGTTATCGTTTTCCCAGAATGTGGTTTCGTTGCTGGAAATCATATCTGAAAAGATACGGTTGGGTTTGATGGTTTGGGAGGCCACAAAGCGGATGGGGCTCTTATTTTCAATATCGGTGCTGACCATCTCAAAAGTCACACTGTAGCGTGATGCAAGCCATTTCTTTTGACGTTTTACTTTCAGCCCAAGGTTCCCCAGGATATGATGAATGTAGTATTTTCCGTTTATAATTTGATATGAAACGTCATAGATGTTTTCAACAGGATATGATTTGATGCCCTTGCCTGTTTTTACGATGAAGAGGTTTTTCAGGTTTTTAAGCGCTTTTTTGGAATAACCGAAACGAATACGAACGATGGCCAGTGATTCAGCATCGATAAACATTTCTCCTTCAAACTCGGGGCCATTGCTTTCGTTGCTGGGGGTAAAACTGATAACATAAACCAGCCGCCCTCCTAAAAACTCCATGTTGACCATCCCATACTGATAATCCTTAGAGCTTAAGCGGATAAAATCCAGCGGATTCCGTATGATATCAAGATTTAAAATGGCATCAATGCCGCCTTTCAGTTTAAAGGTCACCGTGTCTTTGGAGCGTACATCGGTATATTTTCTTTCCTTAACCATTTTCACTTCATCGCGGAACAAGGTGGGCCTCATGGGGCGCTTGTAAATGTCAAGAATGGCTGCCGTATAGGACATGTATTTGTTGTCGCGTTTCACAATCTCGCGGTAAAAACCACGCATCATATACGGTCCCGTAAAATAGTTGTCCGGAATTTTTAAAATGGCCCGCCGTACCAGATCCTCGGGGGAGGTGTTTCTGATAAGTATCTCCGGAAGGGAAACCGGGCGTTCATCCATTTTATAGACTTTGAAATCCTTGATTCCTGAAATCGGTGTTTCGTTGAGATAGTATCCCAAATGACTGATGACCAGCGTGTCGTTATGAAATTTTGCCGGGATCTTAAAGATAAACACCCCGTCCTCGTTGCTGATCACGCCAATAGCTTTGTGGAGAATGCTCACCGAGCTGTAAGGCAGCCCTCTGTTATTCGTTCTGTTCACGACTTTTCCTACAATGGTTCTTGCCTTCTCAATTTTCATTTGGGGAGGCGTGGCCGTCTCGCTTTTTTCGTAAAAAATAAGCTGATTGTCGATGATGCGATATTGTATCAGCGGCTTTTGTAACAGGCTATCAAGCACAATTGCCAGTGGAACGGAATCGAAATCTGCGTTGATTACCTTACGCCGGGGAACAAGATTTGAATTGTAAGTCAGATCAAGATGGATTTTGTTTTCCAGAATCCGCAGCGCGGAATCGACAGGTATATTGCTGAACCTGATAGAAATCTTCTGGTACAACGCACTTTGTTGCGCTGACAAACTACCCTCCATCAGGATCATGAACACCACGGAGGCCAGAAGTTTTTTAACAAAACCCATAAAATAAGTTAGTTTACAGCACTTAATACAATATCATTGCCATTTTGAGTTGATTTTAAATGAAATGTGAGGCATAAGGACTTGACGATCGTTTCCAGACTAACCTTATTATACGTAGATGTAAGGCGAAGTTGTTTCAAAGAATCCGATGCCAGTAAAATATGCGTGATGTACGCGTGGTTTAAAACTTCAGTTACATCTTTCAGTGTTTCATTTTTAAACTGGAATCTTTTGGTCTGCCAAGAAAGATAGTTTTCTCCGGGATCCAGCGCTCTTTTTGTCTTTCCGCTTTCCATCAGACCGAAGTCCCCCTTCTTCAGATACAACCTGTCATTTTGGTTGTGGATGGGAGACAGACTTACCATCCCTGTCTTGACGAGTACTTCGACACGGTTGGCTCTCGGAGGTGCCAGCACATTAAAGGAAGTCCCCAGCACCTTGATTCGTGCTGATTGCGTTTCGACGATGAATGGTTTGACCAGGTTCTTTGTTACCTTGAAAAAAGCCTCTCCGCTTAAGGTTACCAGTCTCTGTTTTGCCCCGAAAGTCTTCGGGTAAGTCAAGATACTGTTGCCGTTTAAGTAAGCAAGGGTGCCGTCGGGAAGTGTTACCTGGCGCTGAGAAGAAGCAGTTTCTACCTTTTCTGTTTTTGTATTTGTCATTTGCTGAATGCCCCAGGCAAGTCCCAGCAGCACGATCAAAACGGCTGCTATCCGCAAAGTCCATGGCAAAAAGAAGGATGGTTTGATCTCGGCTGTCTTCTCTTGCTCTATCTTGCTGAGTAAATCAGACCAGGCTTCGTCAGTCTTTTTGCTGTACAAGTATCCGGTCTTTTTCAGAAAGTCGTTCTGTGCTTTCATCTTATCGTTGTTCAATGTCTTTTTCAAATGGTGTTAATTAAAAGTATAATCTCCCAGATTTTCCCTGAAATATTGAAGTGCCAGCGCCATATTCTTTTCTACTGCTTTCAGCGAGATGGACAGCTCATCAGCAATCTCCTGATACTTTAATCCCTGGATTCGATTCATCTTAAAGATGAGCTTTCTTTTCTCAGGGAGTTCTTCCATCAGCTGAAAGAAAGCCCGGTTCAGTTCTTCGTATTTCAATATTTCTACCGGATCGATATCCTGCCGGGGTTGATTTAATGAGTATTGAATGTATTTCTCGTTAAGTTTTCCCCTTTTTACGACCTGAAGGCTGTTGTGGAAAACCGACTGGTAGAGGTAAGCGGAAATGGAATGTTTTATGTTCAGCTTTTTCCTGTCCTTCCAGATTTTGTAAAACAGATCCTGGATTACTTCTTCCGAATCGGCCTCCGATTTCGTTATGGTAATTGAATAGCTCAGCAGGGGTTCATAATGTAACCTGAATAAGAACTCATAGGATTTTATGTCCCCCTGCCTGATGCTTTTCAACAGATGTTTTTCAGACGCTTTCAATGGCCGAAATTTTGACTCAAGGTACGAAATATTTACATTTCAATATCACAGAAAACGTGACTTATTCCGTTTTCCCTTCCCGTTTCAGAATTCTCTTGAATTTCTTGATCGCACTTTCAATGGACTGGTTCGGCTGGATGATATTGTATTTACCCCAGTAATTTTTGTTATCAAAGGCTTCCATCGATTCGGTAAATATTTCATTGGGTCTGAACCGTTCTCTCGGTTTGAATTTCATCACGTCTTTGTCAAAGCGATCGGTGACGGCTAATTCAAAGGTAGTTGTGTAGTTCGACGAAAACAGCCTTTTCTTCCATTTTACTTTAAAGGAGGCTTCTCCCTTGGCATAGTTGAAATACCACTTGCCGTTCTGCTCCTTGTATTTCACAATGTAATTGGCATAAGTCGGCGTTACCCTTACACCGGCTGGTTTCTTCTGGATAAACAGATCTGCTGCTTCTTCAGGATTGGTCAGGTCAAGTCTGAATTCGGCATACGCCAGTGCATAGGAGCCTACTTCAACGAAGTACTTTCCGAAATACTGTGGAATTCCTACTTTGCTGATCGGGCTGAAGCTGATCACATAAAACAGGTTGTTATCGATTTTTACTTCGTTTTCCAGCGTGAAATTATATTTATAGATCATGTCAGGATTCAGCAAAACATAAGGATTTTTAATGATGTCAAGCAACAGGGCCGTGTTAGGTCCCCCCTGAAGTTTGAAAAGCAGGGTGTCCATCTTTTTGACATTATTTCCCATACGTCCGATCATCACCCGGACCTGATCGTCGGAAAGACCTTTGTATGGTGCTTTGTAAATGTTGACAACCGCTTCGGCCAGTGATACATAGGAGCTTCTTTTCTGGATGGACTCGCGGTAGAAACCGGTCATCTGGTTGGGTTTAAGAGAATAATTCTTGCCTTCGTTTTCAATTACCTTCCGGATAATCTGGTCTACCGGTCCCGGCCGGACATAAACCTGGTTTAACGCCACAGAAACTGGTTCCATGTAAAGATTGTTCATTCTGTGTCGCATTTCATCCAAAGGAACGATAAGGTTCTTATAACCCAAATGTGAGATTACAAGGTTCTTCGCCCCAATGTTTTTAGCAATTTTGATAACGAATTCCCCCTGACTGTTGGAGATAGACGAAACATTTTGTCCCTGGACAAAGACACTGGCGTAAGTAATTTTATCCTCGGTGTTTTTGTCAAACAAACGTCCGTGATAGGTGTCATAGGTCAGCGTATCTTCATCAGATTGAGCGTGACGCAGTGGTAAGGCATTGAGTGGAGTCGAAAAAGCGGCCCCTGAAAGAAGGATGCCTGTTAGCATGTAGGCCAATGCCCTGGAAATTTTCTTTTTCATAGCGCTTTATTTTTTGGTGGATAAAACATTTTTGCTTTCATTGATAAGATGATCTAAAACGGTTTTACCCTACCTCGTTTTTGCAAAAGTTGAGGTTTTTATTGCCAGGCGGGGAACACAGAAGCCAAATTCTTTGCCCTGACACACCATCCCTCTTACTTATTTTGTATTTTTATTTCCCGAAAGTTGAACAGAAGACATGAACCTTTCCCATCTCATTTTAAGCAATTTCAAGAATTATTCGGATGCAGATCTGAACTTCAGCGAGAAGATCAATTGCCTGGTCGGCGGCAACGGCGCCGGGAAGACCAATGTGATGGACGCGATTTATTACCTTTCGTTTTGCAAAAGTTATTTCAACCCCATCGATTCCCAGAATATCAATCACGATGCGGATTTCTTTGCCCTTCATGGATTTTATCAAATTCAAAATGCCCATGAGGACAAGATCAGCTGCATCCAGAAAAGGAATCATAAAAAGCAGTTCCGGTATAATTCAAAGGATTATGAACGTCTGGCAGATCATATCGGAAAAATACCTTTGGTGATGATCTCTCCTTACGACCGGGATTTGATCAACGAAGGCAGTGAAACACGCCGGAAATACATAGACGGTGTGATCTCTCAGTTTGACAAAGTGTATCTGAATGATCTGATCGAGTACAATAAAGCATTGCTGCAAAGGAATATGCTCCTGAAGAATTTCGCGGAGCAACGTTATTTCGATGAGCTTTCGCTGACCATCTGGGATGAAAAACTAATTGCGTTAGGGGAAAGCCTGTATGAGAAACGAAAAGATTTCCTGCGGGATTTTAATCCGTTATTCGAAGAATATTACAGGCGTTTGTCCGGAGGCAATGAACAGGTGGAAGTGTTTTATGCATCACAACTGGAAGAGGGGAGCATGAAGGATTTGTTGGGGAATGCTTTGCAGCGCGACCGTATGGCACGGTACACGACGCAGGGCATCCATAAAGATGATCTGACCTTCCTGATTGACGGTTTTCCTGCAAAGAAATTCGGTTCTCAGGGGCAACAGAAGTCTTTTGTTGTGGCCATCAAGCTGGCACAGTTTGAATATACCCGGCTGAAAAAGGGGTTTAAGCCGATCCTTTTGTTTGACGATATTTTCGATAAACTGGATGATGACCGTGTTTCGCAGATCGTGGAGCTGGTAAGCCAGGAGAATTTCGGACAGGTATTTATCACTGATACACAACATCATCGAATCAAATCCATATTTGAAAAGATAAAAATCGACCACAAAATATTTTTTGTGGAACAAGGAACCGCATGCGAAGCAGATGATTAAAAGAAAGAACGAATATACGCTCAAAGAGGTGCTCGACGAGCTGGTCAATGCTTACCGCCTGGGAGGAAAGCTCCAGGAAACACGTGTGATTAACTCATGGGAAAAGGTGGTGGGAGGTATTTTCGCCAGGCATACCACCAGCCTTTCCATAAAGAAAGGTATTCTCTACGTCAAATTGGATTCATCTGTCCTTCGAAGTGAACTGGCCATGGCCCGCTCCAAACTCGTTGACATGCTCAATAAGGAAGTGGGTGAAAAAGTAATAGAGGACATTATCTTTCAATAACATCCTCTATCCGTTTTATAGGGAATCTTCTGTCTTTTACTTTGCGTAGCTGATCGACCGTGTTTCGCGGATCACCGTGATTTTAATCTGACCCGGATAGGTCATTTCTTCCTGGATCTTTTTAGAAAGGTCGAAAGACAGCGCGTTGGCTTCGTCGTCGGTGACCTTATCGGCAGCGACGATCACCCGGAGTTCACGACCTGCCTGGATGGCATAGGTCTTCACAACGCCGGGATAGGTTAGTGCCAGCTCTTCCAGCTTTTTCAGACGCTGAATATAAGCTTCAACCACCTCACGCCGTGCGCCCGGACGGGCGCCGGAAATGGCATCACAAACCTGAACGATAGGTGCGATGAGTGTTTCCATTTCGATCTCATCGTGGTGTGCTCCGATAGCATTACACACATCGGGATTTTCTTTATATTTCTCTGCCAACTTCATTCCTAACAGAGCATGCGGAAGCTCAGCTTCATTTTCGGCCACTTTGCCGATATCATGCAACAAACCCGCACGTTTGGCCTTTTTGGGATTCAATCCCAGCTCGGCAGCCATCGTGGCGCAGAGGTTGGCAACTTCGATGGAGTGGGAGAGCAGGTTCTGTCCGTAAGATGAACGGTAACGCATACGTCCCACCAGGCGGACGAGTTCGTGGCTGAGATTGTGAATTCCCAGGTCGATGACGGTACGTTTACCGGTTTCCATAACCTCCTGATCCACTTCTTTGATGGTCTTGGCCACCACCTCCTCAATACGGGCGGGATGGATACGTCCGTCAGAAACCAGTTTCTGGAGCGAGAGCCTGGCTACCTCACGACGGATCGGATCAAATCCGGAAAGCAAAATGGCATCGGGGCTGTCATCAATGATGATCTCCACGCCTGTAAGGGCTTCCAGTGCCCTGATGTTTCGCCCTTCACGGCCGATAATGCGGCCTTTGATGTCTTCGCTAGCAATGTTAAAGACGGTAACGGTATTTTCGATGGCATGTTCTGCTGCCGTACGCTGGATGGTTTCTATGATGATTTTCTTTGCCGTGCGCTCAGCAGTAAGTCTTGCTTCTTCCGTGATCTCACGAATCATGACCATGGCTTCCATTTTGGCGTCGCCTTTCATATTTTCAATCAGCTGTTCTTTGGCTTCGTCAGCAGATAGCTTGCTGATATTTTCCAGCTGACCGATTTGTTCTAACCTTAATTTTTCTATCTCTTCTTCTTTCTTTTCTAAGGCTGTAAACTGATTGTTGATGTTGGTTTTTTGTTTTTCCAGTTCGTTATTTTTTCGTTGAAGTTCCTGAAGCTTTTGAGAGACACTGGCTTCTTTTTGAAGTGCCCGGTTCTCAATCTTTTGAATGTTCTTGTTCTTTTCGTCGATAATCTTTTGATGCTCAGATTTTAGTTGTAAGAATTTCTCCTTAGCCTGGAGGATTTTTTCCTTTTTGACCACCTCCGCTTTTTCCTCTGCTTCGACCAGAATCGCCTCGCTTTTCTTAAGCAATGCCTTCTTCAAAAAGAAGTAGGTCAAGGCGATGCCCAGTCCAAAGGCAACCAGTATAAACAAACTGGTTAGTATGATGTTTTCCATAGTAAATTGTTTTGTGCCGGCAAGCACCAGGAAAAGAAAAAACCCGCATAACCGTGGAGCTAAAGTAAACTCCTAAATGACATTGAATAGGGCAGCCGTAATTTTCGAACTTCCAGTGTCTGCCACAATGGCAAATTCCACAAAAGGTAAACAGGCCTGTTCTAGAATTCGCTAAGCCAACCCCAAAGTTTGTAGTGTTGAGTTTACAAACGTAAGATTATGCGGGTATATCTTTGTAAAAGAACGTCTTTACTCCATAGATAATTGAGCGCTTAATACTTCATCTATTTCCTTCAGTTTTTTCTCCATCTCTTTGTCTCTGAAGTTTTTCTCCCTTTCAAGTTCAATTTTCCCTACAGCATTTTGCAACGCAACCATGGCCAGTAAGTCTTGCTGATCCTTATATTCAAACGAGTGGGCGAACTCCTTTATTGTATCGTTTATCACCTGTGCTGCTTTTCTTGCAGACTCCTCCTGTTCCGCTGTTACACTCATTTTGTAGGGCCTTCCTGCGATGGTTACCTTGATATTTAATAAATCTTTACTCAATTTACGATTTATTGACTAATTACATCAATGCTCCGGTCTATTTCTTCGATCATCTGATCAATTATCTTAATCCCTTTCTCAACACCGAATTTGCTTTCCAAAGCTTTTGCCAGCGATAGTTTTAAAAATTCATTGTTTTTAATATCTAACTCATTCTGAATATTTTCCAGGTCTCCCTGAATTGTCTCCAGCATTTTCTGCAGCCTCTTATTTTCTTCCTTTAGCAAATCATTCGACTCAATCAATTTCCGCACTTTGTACTCAATTCCGGAAACCAATAATTCTTCATTTGCCATGGTTATCTAATAATCAGCGGTACAAAAGTAGTGTTTTTT
>CAYWBO010000042.1:0-20851 GCA_964456625.1 uncultured Lentimicrobiaceae bacterium
TCATGACATACAAACACTTCTATAGGGCTATCCTGATTCGCCTGGTTATCCTGATCCTGATTGCCGGTGCCGAAGCCTGGTTATTCCTGCAAGAGCATTATTGGCTCGGGGGGGCGGGCCTTTTGTTGCTGGTGATTCAAATAATCAGCATCATCAGATATTTCAATAAAATGAACCAATGGATTTCTTTCTTTTTGCTGGGAATTGAAAACGAAGACACCACACTGAAAATACCTGCAAAAACGGGTAACAAAGCCATTGATGAGGTTTACCGGGCAATGAGCCGCCTCAATGAGCTGTTTTGGCAAACAAAAATGCAAATCAGTACCCAGGAGCAATACTTTCGTTCGGTTATCAGCCAGTCGGCAACCGGATTGTTTTCGGTGAATGAAAAAGGGCGTGTACTGAATGTAAACCCGGCTGCATCAAACCTGACCAATCTTACAGATTATCAACATGTGAATGCACTGGGATCTATTGATGAGGCATTACCTGATTTTATCATACAGTCTTCGGGGAATTCAGAAGGATTGTCGGCAATCTTTGAAAATCAGTTTGGGCAAAAATTATTGTTCAAACTTTCAGATGTAAAGACAAATGATGAAAGAATCAGATTGGTGGCTGTGAGTGATATTACCAAAGAACTGGATAACCGGGAAGTTGATGCCTGGATCAAACTCGCCCGCACACTTTCGCATGAGATCATGAACAACATTGCCCCCATAACTACTATATCCCAGGTAATCGCAAAAAAATTCATCAAAGAAAATAACAGGGTGATCAGCCTGAATGAAATTGAGCCGAAGATGTTGTCGGACACGGTGAAAGGGTTGGGTGTGATTGAGGAAAGAAGTCAGGGACTCATGAATTTTGTTGAAAATTACAGAAAGTTCACCAAACTCCCTGAACCAAGGCTGAAAGAAACAGACCTTCCGGCACTCATTAAAAATAATCTTTTGGCTGCAGAAGCTTTTAGCGGATTCAACAAAATAAAGAAAGAAGTAATCATCCCTGAACAGTTGCCTTTCCTCACTGATGAAAGTTTGCTATCCCAGGTGCTGACGAATTTGTTGAAAAATGCCACTGAAGCACTCGTTACAAGATATGAAGAAAAGCCGGTCTTAAAAATCAGTCTGACTAAAACAGAAAACAAGGCCAGGATTGAGATTTCAAATAATGGGCCTGAGATCCCTCCTGAAATCAGGGAGCAGATATTTATTCCGTTTTACACAACGAAAGAGGAGGGCTCCGGCGTGGGTTTGAGTCTCAGTAAACAGATTATGTTAAAAATGGGGGGGGATGTTATTTTGCAGATCAGTAAAAACGGCTGGACAACATTTGTTATCACCATTTCTGAGATAACTTCGTATTCTTCGGCGTCTTGAAAAACTCAGGGCTTAAACAGAGCCCCCGTATTCCAATCAAATAGTGACGTTACCTCTTAAAATGCCGGTCGATCTCACGTTGTGAATCCTTTTTCTTCAGATCCTCACGTTTATCATAGTAATGTTTTCCCTGAGCGAGGCCGATCTCAAGCTTTGCCAGCCCTCTTTCGTTGATGAATAATACAATGGGAACCAGGGTGAGTCCTTTTTCCTGGATCTTGATGGCCAGCTTTTTGAGCTCCCGCTTGTTTAACAGCAGTTTACGGTCACGTTTTGCCAGATGGTTGTTGTAACTTCCGTAATTGTATTCTGCGATGTGCATACCCCTGACAAACAACTCTCCGTTTTCAAAGTAGCCGTAGGAGTCCGCCAGGCTGGCTTTGCCGTTACGGATGGACTTGATTTCCGTTCCGGTCAGGACAATACCGGCCACATACTTTTCAAGTATGAAATACTCGAAAGAGGCCCTTTTGTTCTTGATCCGTATGTTGTCCGTTGCCATTACCGTACGATTGAGAGTGCAAAGATAGCGAAAGAAATTTCTGAAAAAATGATTCCTGTCTTTTTGCTTCATGAAGATTGAATGCCGGATTTTTGAATTAAAAAGGGGGATGTCCCGATTGATCTGCTACGTGCTTCCCGTAACTTTGGGGTTACTAAATTTACGGAAACGAATACAAATGATTTTAAAACAATATTTTATGATGTTTTTGGGTTTTTACCGTATCCATTAAAAGTCAGGATGAAGTTCAGAGAAACGGTAAGAATCTGTATCTTTGTAAACGGTTTTTATTAAATCTAAATAAAAATGCCTCACTATCAAAAACAAGGGAAAGTCCCTGCCAAGCGGCACACACAATTCAGAAAAGCAGACGGAACATTATACGCGGAAGAGCTGGTCTCGACAGAAGGTTTTTCCGATATCTTTTCCATTGTGTATCACGAATTTCCTCCAACACGTATTTTAAAAATAGGAAAACCTGTTTCCCTGGAAAAACAAATTGCGGTATCGGACAATATGCAGCACCGCCTGTTGAGCGGTTTTAAAGTGATCCCGGAGGATGATTATTTGAAGAGTCGAAAACCCGTACTTTTTAACGATGATGTGGAGTTGATCCTGGCCGCGCCCAGACAATCCATGACGGATTACTTTTTCAAGAATGCGCTGGCCGATGAAATGATCTTTATTCATCGGGGAAAAGGTGTCATGGAATCGGTGTACGGTTCGCTGCCTTTTGAAAAGGGCGATCAGATCGTGATCCCGAGAGGAACGATTTATCAACTTCATTTTGAAGGAGAAGACAACCGGCTTTTTATTGTGGAATCCTATCATCCCATCCGGTTTCCGAAACGTTACACGAATGAAGACGGACAGCTGCTGGAGCATGCTCCCTTTTATGAAAGGGATATAAAAGCCCCGGTATTAAAAGAACATTTTACGGTGGAAGGCGAGTATCAGGTGAAGATTAAGAGAGGAGACACCCTGTTTCCTTATGTCTATGCCAGCCATCCTTTTGATGCCGTGGGCTGGGACGGATGTTTGTATCCCTTTATCTTTTCGATTTATGATTTCGACCCGATCACCGGGAAGATCCATCAGCCGCCACCGGTGCATCAGGTGTTTGAAACACCGGCATTCGTGGTTTGTGATTTTGTGCCCCGGTTGTTCGATTATCATCCGCTTTCCATTCCGGCACCTTACAATCACAGCAATGTGGACTCTGACGAGGTGATCTATTATGTGGATGGCGATTTTATGAGCCGGAACAACATCGGTAAGGGACAGATCACCTTACATCCCATGGGAATCCCGCATGGTCCGCAACCGGGGGCTGTGGAACGCAGTATCGGCAAAACAGACACCGAAGAGTATGCTGTGATGGTGGATACCTTTAAACCGCTTAAAATGACCCGTGAAGCCCTCGATATCGAAGAACCCGGTTATTACAAAAGTTGGATTTCATGATTTTGAATTCAGAAATATAATTGTTTAACATCCCGGCTATGCCGGAAAAAATAATGGACTATGAATGAGCAAGAATTTCTCCCGATTCAAGGAACAGATTACGTAGAATTTTATGTGGGAAATGCCAAGCAGGCCGCTCACTATTATCAATCGGCTTTTGGTTTTCAGCCTGTGGCTTATGCAGGGCTCGAAACAGGCCTGAAAGACAGGACTTCCTATGTCGTCAGGCAAAATAAGATAACCTTTGTGTTGACAGCAGGCCTGACGCCTGATTCAGGAATTACCAAGCATCAGGCAAAGCACGGTGATGGGGTTAAAGTGATTGCGCTGTGGGTTGACGACGCCCGAAAATCTTTTGACGAAGTGATGAGCAGAGGCGCAGAAGCCATAGAAGCTCCTAAAGTGTTAAAAGACGAGCATGGAGAAGTGGTGGTGGCTTCCATCAAGACTTACGGAGAAACCATTCACACATTTGTGGAAAGGAAAAATTATCACGGTGCTTTCATGCCGGGATTTGTGGAATGGAACCCGGTTTACAAAGCTCCTGATACCGGGCTGTTGTATGTAGATCATATTGTCGGAAATGTAAATGAAGGCGAAATGGACGGAGTGGTAAAATTTTATCGCGAAGTGATGGGTTTTGATCAGTTGATATCCTTTGATGATAAAGATATTTCGACGGAATATACTGCGCTAATGAGTAAGGTGGTGAGTAATAGTAATTTCAGGATTAAATTTCCCATCAACGAGCCGGCAAAAGGTTTGAAAAAATCGCAGGTGGAAGAATTTCTGGATTTCTATATCGGCCCCGGACCGCAGCACATTGCCATGGCCACCGATGATATCTTAAGAACGGTAGGCGAGCAACGCAGCCGCGGTGTGGATTTTCTGTCAACGCCGGATGCTTATTATGATGATGTCTGGGATCGTGTAGGAGCGATTGATGAAGACAGGAAAGCACTGAAAGAGAACAGGATTCTGGTGGACAGAGACGATGAAGGATATTTGCTGCAGCTCTTCACCAAACCGGTAGAAGATCGTCCGACTTTTTTCTTTGAGATCATCGAAAGGAAAGGTGCGAGATCTTTCGGAAAAGGGAATTTCAAAGCGCTGTTCGAAGCCATCGAAAGAGAACAGGAGGCCCGCGGAACGTTGTGATATACAACATTGTTTTTAGATAAAATCTGCTTGCAAACCCTTTGAGTATTAATAATATGGACAAACATAAAGAATCATGGATTGCTGTTTCAGATAACAGTGATTTTCCGATACAAAACATTCCTTTCGGGATTATCAGGCCTTATCAAAGTGCACCCCGGCCGGCAACACGAATCGGTGATACGGTGGTAGACCTTTCCGTATTGGCGGATTTCGGATATTTTGACAGCCTTGGGATTCCCGATTTGAGTCCTTTTTATGCGGACGTACTCAATGATTTCATCGCATTGGGAAAGAAGACCACGAGGCTTGTCAGACAAAGGCTGATGGAATTGTTTTCGAAAGACAATCCGGAGTTGCAGTCCGATAAAGAAGTCTGCATCATGGCTTTGTTCCAGGCAGATGAAGTGCAGATGTTGCTTCCGCTGGCGGTGGGCGATTACACTGATTTTTATTCCAGCATCGAACATGCCACCAATGTGGGAATGATGTTCCGCGATCCGGCGAATGCATTGTTGCCGAACTGGCGACATCTGCCGGTGGGATATCATGGTCGAAGTTCGTCTATCGTGGTCTCTGGAACCGAGATTCATCGTCCCAAGGGACAGATCAAACCTGAAGATTCCTCTTATCCGATCTTTAATCCCACACGGCGTTTGGATTTTGAATTGGAAATGGCTTTTGTAACCGGCAGGGAAACCCGTCTGGGAGAAAACATTCCTGCTGAAAAGGCAGAAGATTACATCTTCGGACTCTTAATTTTCAATGATCTTTCGGCCCGCGACATCCAACGGTGGGAATATGTTCCGTTGGGCCCTTTCCTGAGTAAGAGTTTCGGTTCGGTGGTTTCGCCCTGGATCGTCACGCTGGATGCCCTGGAACCTTTTCGTGTGGAGGGTCCGAAGCAATATCCCAAGGCGCTTCCATATCTCCAGTTCACGGGGTCGAAGAATTTTGATATCGGACTGGAAGTCTCCCTGCTGCCGGAAAATGGCGGTGAGAACCTGCTATGCCGTTCCAATTTTAAATACATGTACTGGAACATGGCACAGCAGCTGGCACACCAGACTGTCAGCGGCTGTAATGTGAGGGTAGGAGACCTTTATGCTTCCGGTACCATTTCAGGGCCGACGCCGGATTCTTTCGGTTCAATGCTTGAATTATGCTGGAACGGGACGAAGCCGGTCGTTCTTAAAGACGGCACACAGCGGTCGTTTGTCCAGGACGGCGACACCCTTATTATGAGGGCTTTTTGCAAGAAAAAAGGGCTGAGAATTGGTTTTGGGGAATGTGTGACCAAAATCCTGCCCGCAGTATAGTTTTCCTTTAAAAATATTTTCGATGATTCAGATTAATCCAAAAGATTCCGGCTATTCCAAACTTGATAAAATTATGCTGGGCGGGGTAACGCCCCGTCCCATTGCATTGGCGAGTACCATCGACAAAGACGGAAATCCCAATTTATCCCCGTTCAGTTGTTTCAATACTTTTGGAGTAAATCCTTCGACATTGATTTTTTCGCCTTCCCGAAGGGGACGCGACGGTTCTACGAAACATACTTTCGAGAACCTGAAAGAAGTTTCTGAGGTGGTGATCAACGCTGTGACTTACGCCATGGTGCAACAGGCCAGCCTTTCCAGCACGGAATATGCAAAGGGGGTGAACGAATTCCTGAAATCAGGGTTTACACCGGTAGAATCCGTTTCGGTAAGACCTTTTCGCGTTAAGGAATCCCCGTTTCAGTTAGAATGCAGGGTCCGTGATATCATCGAAACCAGCGGGCTTCCCGGCTCGGCAAACCTGGTGATCTGCGAAGCAGTAATGGTCCATGTGGACGAAAAGATCCTGGATGAAAACGGTATTATTGATCCGCAGAAACTGGACATCGTAGGTAGGTTGGGAAGCAACTTTTACGTCCGTGCCTCGGGCGATGCCGTGTTCACGGTAAAGAAACCGCTCACCACCATCGGCATCGGTGTTGACAGTTTGCCTGAATCGGTACGATTGAGCAAAATCCTTACAGGCAATGATCTGGGAATGTTGGGAAATATTGAAAATCTGCCTACCGACGAAGAATTGAAACAGGTAAAACTTCCTGCTGAGATCGCTTCAGCTAAAGATAAAACGGAGTTGGTGCACCGTTATGCACAGGAACTCATTGCCCGAAAAGACATACCGGAGGCATTGCGGGTGTTGGTTGCCTTTGGATAGATCCTGATTTACAGCCCTCTTTAAAATCATCTTCCTTCCTGAACCGAAATCTATGTCTCAGACACAAGCTTCATGGTCTGATATATCGGAACTTTCTTCATATGTATAACTTTTATTTATAACTTACGGTTATGATAGATAATAAAATACCATTAGAATTATAAGGTTATACGAGGTATTTTTGCTGCCGAAATGATAAAAGATAATTATAGTCTAACAGAATATTTTCGATGGATCGCTTTACTGTCGTGAAAAATAAACAGTTAGATGTGTTTTTAATCTAAGGCAGTATTTAAAATAAAAAAGAGTTAAATGAACTTTAGTATAGAGGAAGTAAACCCGGCAATGGCCTTTGAGCGAATTCAAAACGGCGCGTTGCTTTTGGATATTCGTGAATGGGAAGAAATTGAAATGTTTAACTTTGATGTTGAGGATCAGTTAATGATCCCGTTGAGTGAATTTACAGGACGGTTCCATGAAATTCCTGTTGACAGGGAAATTATTGTTGGCTGCAACAGCGGAAACCGAAGCATGCAGGCTGTATTTTTTCTCAGAAGTCAGAATTTTGAAAGGGTGTACAACCTGCAGGGTGGCATCAACGACTGGATCCAGACGGGGTTGCCGGTGCAGTGGGATCATTTCAAAGCAGAGAATGTTTTGAGGAAAGATGCAATAACGGATAAATAATAATATAGAACGTACAAATGGTGTTAACTTATTTTTACGCACTGCTGAGTGGTGTATTGTCCGGAGGGGCGTTGGGCCTGACCGGTGGCGGGGGATCGATTTTAGCGGTTCCCATGCTGGTTTACGTTGTGGGAGAAAATGTACATCTGGCTATTGGTACTTCCCTGGTGGCAGTCGGAGTCACGGCACTGATATCTTCGTTGAGTTATATGAAGCAATCGCTGGTTAGATTTAAAATCGCTTTTCTTATGGCGGCTCCGGGGCTTATCAGTACCTATCTGGGCGCATTAATAAATAAAGAAATCAAGGGCCCGGTTCTCTTGTTGACTTTTGCCGTGCTCATGATTTATATTGGCTATTTAATGGCTGTGAAAAAAAATGCCGGGGAAGAGAAATCATCTGCCTCGCCCCACATACAATATACAAGAATATTGTCCCTGGGATTCCTAACCGGTCTGGCAAGCGGCTTTTTTGGAATTGGCGGCGGCTTCCTGTTGGTTCCGGCGCTTTTCCTGGGCGCCAACCTGAAGATGAAAGAAGCCATCGCCACTTCGCTTTTCATTATTTTCCTTTTCGGGATGTTCGGGCTGGGAAGTTATCTCATTCAGGGCAGGGATATCGATCCTGTGGTCAGTTCTATCTTCGTGGTGGGAGGAGCTGCCGGCGGGATTGTAGGCGCTTTTTATGCTAAAAAGATCAACCAGCTTTGGTTGCGCCGGATCTTTTCGATTTTTATTATCCTGATCGGACTTTCTATTTTTGTTGAAAATCTCATCAAGATATTATAATTCAATAAAATGCGGTATTTCTTTTAGGTAATCTGCCAGCACAGAAATACCAATTAACGGCACGTTGCTTTCGGGCAGCTTTTGCAAACCGCATTTTGCATATGTCTTTTCTACGAGCCCGGCATCAAAGCCGGGCTTCATTTTATTCAGGAAAATATTTCTGATGCTGATATTGAATTTCGCCAGAAAATCCACAATCAGTTCCGATTCGGAAAAGGAAAGTTTATCTGTATTCAGTACAAGGTTTAAAATGGTTTGATTGTTATCGCCGAGTATTTGTTTGATGGCTTTATAATCTTCTACCTGCCGGTTGAGTTTGTTGAGGATCTTGTCTTTTTCGAATTCCCGGTTTCCCAGTTTGATCCGGGTGATGATCTGCCTTTTTTCGATGATCTTGTTCCGCAGCTTAACAAGATTTTCAAGCCAGTTTAAAGAAAGATGGGGAAGCGTAAGAAACTTCAGCGTCAATGCTGTTGGCGGCATGTCAAAAAGGATGTAATCCTCATCGCCGGCACCCTCTACAATATTTTTGTACGCCATCAACAGGGCGTATTCTTCAATGCCAGGCGAATATTTGATCACATCGAAATAGTGTTCCAGATTAAAAGCCGTCAGATAAGAGTACGTCTGTTTCACCTGGGCATGGATGTTCTTCAGGTATTTGCTGACCCACACACCCGTTTCAACTTCTTTAACCGCTAAGTTTTCATGGATTTTAGTGTTCTTTTCCGAGAATTTTTTTTCGAAAATATCACTTTGATTGTGAGCCGGATCCAGGGAAACCAACAAGGTCTTTTTGCCGCTTTCCGCCAGGTGCAAAGCGGTAAGAGCAGCGGAAGTCGATTTTCCTACGCCCCCTTTTCCCAGGAAGAAAATATGCTTTGTTTTTTTATTCATGTTACGTCACTTCAAAGGCAGAGAACAACTCAGAAAGGGGTGCTGCCGCCGTGTCAACTTTGTTCAGCATCAGCAGGAAGTGCTGTTCCATCTCCGGGAGGAGGTCCAGGGTGATCTGCATCGGAGGGGAGGGGAACCCGACAAAAGAGCCAAGTGTCAGTAATCCGAAGATGTTTTCCATTTCACCCAGCTCATATTCCAGCGTCTGCACCGCCGATTCATTTCCAAACTTCACATACGAATGCCATTTCCGCAAAACAAATGCTGCCATGCTGCGCAAAAGATCCCTGAATTTCATGATTCTATATTTGGTTCAGACGCTTTGATCCTGAAAATCTTCATTTCAAACTTTACCTTTCTTACAGATGGAAAATAATAATAGGCGGCGTAAAGTGCGAGGATGGTAATGAAGATATTTGCCTTATTTGTCTTGTCGAAAGCTATCGAAAACACTAAAAAATAAGGTGTTATCAAAGCAAATGTCATCTGTATCTTTTCAAAACGAATGAAAATAGCTTCCGAAATTCCTTTTTTGTGGCGGATCTTGAAAACAAAATAACTTCGGAAAAAAACGGGAAATGCAATTCCGATAGCAGCGGCCAACGCAACCAGGATATCATTGATCAGATTTCCATGACCCGGGGTGGCACCCTGCCATCTTAACTGATCCCCGAACAAATAAAGCAGACCCATCAGGATGACGGCAGGAATTAACTGTAAAAGATAACGGCGTTTCAGATATTTAGAAATTTCTATTGCATCCATAAATTAAACTTAATCCCGGGAATAAACCTATCTGATCATCAGCTGGCGCTTCTCATTTCTGATTCCATCAGTTTTTCCGTGTATTTCGTTTTGGCGAAGATTACAGCCCCTTCAATGCCAATCCAAATCAGACTGACGATGATAACAAAATTAATGATTTCCAGCACCAAATTATGTCCGGCAATAAAGTTCAACTGATTGTCTATGGTGGCCCAAAGTGAAACCGTGAGCATGAAAACCGCCGGCACCGTGCTGACCATCCAGCCCCATTTGGTCCGGCCTTTCAGGTAGATGGTAATTACAATTAACGCCAGCGCGGCCAGCGATTGGTTTACAGCCCCAAAAAGAGGCCACAGCGACATGGCACCCGTCCCGCTTGCACCAGATGAGAAGACCAGTAACAGTGCAGCCAGTACTACAAAACCCGTTGAGACAAATTTGTTTCTGAAAACTTTGGGGAAAGTTTCGGTCAACAGGTAGCGCTGGACCCGGGTAGCCGTATCCAGGGTGGTTCCGGCGAAGGAAGCCACGAAAACGCCCATCAGTGTTACCGCTATGGCCTTTGGGATTCCGATGGTTTCAATCATATTTCCGGCCCCTTCCACGAAAGCACCGACTTTGGAACTCAATCCGCCTGCAGCAGTCCAGGAGGAATAATGGCTTGTCCAGGCTGCCAGCCCGGTGATTTCTTTTCCATGATTAATATAACCCATGCCAATACCGGCGGTGGCGGCAATAATAACCAAAACAGCCAGAGAGCCTTCCAGCAGCATGCTGCCGTAACCCACAAACAAAGAGTCGGACTCCTGCCGCACCTGTTTGCTGGATGTTCCGGACGACACCAGAGAATGGAATCCGGAAACCGCACCGCAGGCGATGGTGATAAACAGGAACGGCCACATAGACGGCGAGCCGGCAGGATGCATCCTTATTGCCGGCGCTACCGTAGGCATGTGCCCGCTAAAGCCGGCAAAAAGTACTCCGAAAACCAACAGGGCCATGGCAACCACCAGTTGATGTGCATTGATATAATCGCGGGGTTGCAAGAGGGTTACCACCGGCAACACGGAAGCTGTGAATGCATAAATCAGTAAAATGATGGTCCACACAGCTACGGAAGACAATCCAAAGAACGAAGGCATGGCCAGCGGAAAATACGATCCCACCACGATGGACAAATACATGACAATTACGGCTATGATGGACCAAAGTGTAAGGTTTTTTCCTTTTTTATAGACCAGATAACCCAGATAAATCGCGATGGGGATTTGTGCCCAGACCGGAAATACCGACTGCGGATACAGCTTGAAAAGAATGGCGATGATCAGACCGAAAATCGCCACGGTAATCCACAATTCGAGAAAGATCACAAAGAAGAAGAAATATTTGGTCCTGGCATTGATATACTTGCCTGCGAATTCGGAAATGGATTTGCCCTGATTCCGCATGGAAAGGATCAGGCTGCCAAAGTCATGCGTAGCCCCCATCACCAGCGAACCGACGAAAACCCATAACAAAGCCGGCATCCAGCCCCAAATCACGGCTATAGCCGGACCCACGATCGGCCCTGTGCCAGCAATAGAAGCAAAGTGGTGACCGAAGATGATTTCTTTTTTTGATGGAACAAAATCCTGGCCGTCTTCAAATTCCACGGAAGGGACCAGGTTCTCGTCGTTGAGTTTAAAAATCTTGTTTCCTATAAACTTTCCGTAAAGACGGTACATGACCAGATAGCCCGCAAAGGCCAGTACCATGATGAGTATCGATTCCATATTTTAAGGTTTTATTTTCGAAATTGCCTCACAAGATAAATAAATTTCTGAAA
Organism: uncultured Lentimicrobiaceae bacterium; assembly: GCA_964456625.1. Classification (GTDB taxonomy): domain Bacteria; phylum Bacteroidota; class Bacteroidia; order Bacteroidales; family F082; genus Sulfidibacterium. The sequence continues at coordinate 11,683 of CAYWBO010000042.1, forward strand.
AATAACCTGTATGATCAATTGACATAGGATTATAACTGAGATTGCTTACATATTGGAATCACTTGACCCCGTTGATGATTTGACGGAGTTTTTATTCCTGTTGTTCAGTTATTTAATTGCTATTTTTTTACCCGCACTTTTATTGGAAGTGTAAACATGAACGTGCTGCCAATTCCTACTTCACTTTCTACCCAAATTTTCCCATTATGCTTTTCTACAAAGTCTTTACAAAGCATTAATCCTAAGCCAGATCCTGTTTCCCCAGCCGTACCTTTTGTTGTAAGAACTTCTGAAATATCGAACAGTTTATTTAATGCATCATGTGCGATACCAATTCCATTGTCCGAAACCGAAATTGTAATGTTATCAGAATTTTCCTCTGCTTTAATATTTATTGCACCTCCGTTGCTTGTAAATTTTATGGCATTTGATACAAGATTTCTTAATACCGTTTTTAACATATCAATATCCGCAAATACATTTAGATGGTCTGCTAAAGAATAATTGATCGTGATGTTTTTTTCTTTGGCATTTGGATTAAGAATTTCAACGATGTTCATGCAAATGTCTTCAAAACGCAGGTTTTGCGGATTGAAAGGGATCTTGCCTTGTTGAGTCCTTGCCCACATCAAAATGGCTTCCAGTAGATTGTTTGTGGTTCTTGCCGATTTATTAATGTGCCCTGCGATTTCTTTAATTTCGTCTGAATTGAGACTGTCAATCTCGGTTGATAATACATCTGAGAATCCAAGAATGCTATTAAATGGATTTTTTAAATCGTGTCCAAGTATAGAAATAAACCGGTCTTTATCGGCATTGAGTTGCCGAAGTTTTATTTCGCTCTTTTCTGCTTTAAGTCTTTCAAGAGTATAGTTTTTGTGAACAAACCTGATAATTAGATATATGAAGTAAGAAGAGAAAATTAGTGTAACGATATAGTCAATCCAGCGGTCTGTTTTCGTAGGAAAGTTTATAATTAAGTCTGGCCTGTAGAATTGAAGAAGAAGAATAACAATATTCACAACAATGAAAAGAATGAGAATATATTTCTTGGTTTTATAGGGAACCACTATCATTCCAAGGATTAATATTATAAATTCAGGCATTATATCCGACCCATTAATGCCACCATTAAGAATCCAAATAGTTGAAACTCCCAATATTCCAATTATAATAACTGGTATGGCAAAAGGTTTAACGATGCTTTTAAATCTTACAAAATAGTAAGTGGCTATCAGCAAAACAGATATAAAGAGTAGTATTATGAATACAATTAATGAAGGAAAAGTAATATAGTTGATTATTCCACCTATAGTACTCATCAATATTCCGACGATAATTGCAGACAATAAAATACGATGCTCCAACGTGAAATTTTCATCCTCTGCAAAAATGTAATCACGGATTTCTTTAATTCTTTTCTTTATCATCACATCATGTGATTTAATAGAATTATTGTTATCGAAAAATATTTCAGCAAGTAAAGTTTATCAGTTATTACAATGCTTTTTGATTAGCTCAAAACAATAAAATCCTACTTATCGATCTTGAATTATAATCATTGCAATCTGCTTCAAATTCCAACTCTTTATCGCCTTGCATGACAAAAGCTGTTTGCTCAAAGATAACTATATTTTTGTTGAATTTACTGATTTTTAAGGTGGTTTCATTGCCGCTCATTATGGGCAATTGGATAGGATCATTGTCCCCGTCTGTGGGTTGGAGACTTAATGGAAATCAGTTATCATTTTTGGTAGCTATAAATTTTAATACCCGTCATACGGGAGTTATGTTGAGAAAACATAAAACACTGTTGTTTTAAGGCAGGGTTTGTTGAGATTGGAGTGATTACTTACCGATACAAAACTTACCGAAGATATTTCCAAGAATCTCGTCTGTAGTCACTTCGCCGGTGATGGATCCCAGATAATAAAGTGCCTGCCGGATGTCGATGGCGATCAGGTCGGTGGGGACATTCTGATGGAATCCGTTTTCGATACTTTCGATGCTGTCCAGGGCATTTGAAATGGCTTCGAAGTGTCTTGAATTATTTACCAGGATTTCATCGGTCAGACTGTCGTGTTTAACATGATTTACAAGCGTTTCGGCCAGAAGATGAATGTTTTCTTTTCTTTTGGCGGAAACAAATACGGTTTCCAGCTCCAGAAATTCCTTGAAATGCGCCGGAATTTCCTTGAGTTTATCTATTTTGTTGGCCACCAGAATAAAATGACGGGTGCCGTCCTGAATATACGACTTGAATTCCTCCAGGATTTCTTCGATGCCTTGTTTATTCTCTTCACTGATATCACAAACGTAAAGGATCAGGGAGGCCCTGTTAATCTTATCATAGGTGATCTCGATCCCTTTGTTTTCGATCATGTCCTCTGAGCGGCGAAGGCCAGCTGTATCAATAAATCGGAAGGTGTAACCTTCCAGCGCAATGGTGTCCTCGATGGCATCGCGGGTGGTGCCGGGAATTTCGGATACAATGGCTTTTTCTTCATTCAGAAGGGCATTCAGAAGCGTGGATTTGCCCGTATTCGGTTTTCCTACGATGGCAACGGGAATTCCTTTCTTTAAAACGTTACCCATTCTGAAAGAATTTTTCAGCTGTTGGAGCTCGTTTTTTATTTCACTGACAAGTTCCAGAAACCGGCTTCGGTCTGCAAATTCCACATCTTCTTCGCTGAAATCCAGCTCCAGCTCAATCAGCGAAGCAAACTCCACCATCTTAGTCCTCAACTCGGTGATCTTGTGCGAGAATCCGCCCCGCATCTGCTGGATCGCCATTTTGTGGGCACTGATGGATTCCGAAGCGATCAGATCAGCGACCGCTTCAGCTTGAGAAAGGTCCATTTTTCCGTTCAGGAACGCCCGCATGGTAAATTCACCGGGATTGGCCATCCGGGCGCCTTTACTGATCAACACCTGCACCACCTGAGCCTGGATGAATTCGGAGCCGTGGCACGAAATCTCCACCACATCTTCACCGGTGTAGGAGTGGGGGGCTTTGAAATAGCTGACCAGCACCTCATCCAGCAAGGTGTCGCCGTCATAAATCTGACCGAAATACTGGTAGCGATCCCGGACGTTTTCAGCGGTTAATTTATCGCCCGAATCCTTAAAAATTCCTAATAAGATCGGGAGGCTTTTTTCTCCTGATAATCTGATAATTGCGATAGCACCCATGCCTGGAGCAGTAGCGGGTGCACAAATGGTATCCGTGTTGTAACTGTTTGAATGAGAATGGGTCATGGGTTAATTTAAAATTAGTAATAAATAACAAAAATACTTAAGAATTTTCAATTGATTACAAAAAACCTTTTACCTTTGGAACTTCTTTCTACAGATCAAAAAAATTATATTCAATGAGTGTTTTAGTTAATAAAGATTCCAGAGTTATCGTTCAGGGATTTACGGGAAGTGAAGGCACTTTTCATGCCTCCCAGATGATTGAATACGGAACAAATGTTGTTGGTGGAGTAACCCCTGGAAAAGGAGGACAAACTCATCTTGATAAACCAGTTTTCAATACGGTGAAGGACGCCGTTGACCAGGCTAAAGCCAATGTGTCGGTGATTTTCGTGCCGCCTGCCTTTGCCGCTGATGCCATTATGGAAGCAGCCGAAGCCGGGATTAAGGTCATTATCTGCATCACAGAAGGCATTCCTACGGAAGACATGGTGAAAGTAAAGGAATATCTCAACGGTAAAGATTGCCGACTGATCGGGCCGAATTGTCCGGGGGTGATTACGCCCGGAGAAGCAAAAGTGGGTATTATGCCCGGCTTTATCCATCAAAAGGGAAAAGTGGGTATTGTTTCTCGTTCCGGCACCTTAACTTATGAGGCTGTGGATCAGTTGACAAAAGTGGGGTTGGGCCAGACAACCGCTATTGGAATCGGTGGCGATCCTATCATCGGTACCACCACCCAGCAAGCTGTCGAACTTTTTATGAATGATCCGGAAACCGAAGGTATTGTGATGATCGGAGAAATTGGTGGCAGTATGGAAGCCGATGCTGCCTACTACATCAAGGATAAAGGAAATAAGCCGGTGGTGAGTTTCATTGCAGGAGCAACGGCTCCCAAGGGACGTACCATGGGCCATGCAGGCGCCATCATCGGTGGAAAAGCCGATACGGCGGAGGCTAAGAAAGCCATTTTACGCGAATGCGGCGTTCACGTGGTGGATTCTCCTGCAGAGATCGGAAAAAAAATGCTTGAGTTATTAGGGAACTAGTTTTTATATTGGGCTTTTATGAAAAGGGGCGCTCTTTCAGGGCGCCCCTTATGATGTGATCTATTTCGATTCCTGTTTTCTTTTGAAATGAAATCTGTTTTCTGTGCCTTTTCTTAAGCGCCCGATATTTTTCCGGTGCGTATAGATGAGAAACAGTGCGGCAATGACTGCCAGCGTAACCTTTCCGGGATGGTGATCTTGATAGATTAGGATGTCCGTAATCGGAAATGACAACCCTGCCAGCATAGAGCCCATGGAAACATATCCCGTTGAAAGCAGGACAATCAGGAAAACAACAACGGGAACCCATATCACTGAAGGATAAATAGCAATTCCCATTCCTAAAAGCGTGGCGACCCCTTTACCGCCACGAAAGCCTGCAAAAACAGGATAAACATGGCCCAGCACCGCGATAAATCCGGCTGCAATCTGTGCGTAGATCAGTTGTGATCCTGTCCAGGTCGAAGGAGTGAAGAAGTGAATCAGGTAAACTGCCAGGAATCCTTTCATCACATCTACAATGATAACCGGAATACCGGCTTTGATCCCCAGCACGCGGATGGTGTTGGTAGCTCCGGCATTTCCCGAACCTTCATTTCTAATGTCAATATGGTAAAATGCTTTTCCAACCCAAACGGATGTGGAAATAGAGCCCAACAAGTAGGCCAGCAAAAAGCCACATACAAGCATAACAAATTCCATCTCTCAAAAGTAAAAATTAATTTGAAGGATATCAGGATGCCTGTGGAATCGATTAGGCTTTCTGGAATATGGCGGCTACCCAGTTGTTTTGCGAAATATGCCGGATGTAATGCATAGAATTCTCTGAAGCCGCGTTTTTTATTTCTTTCAGGTCGGCTTCGTAAAAACCACTGAAATAGATAAAACCCTTCGGTTTCAATACATGTGAATACGCGAGGATATCCCTTAAAAGAATGTTTTTGTTGATGTTGGCAAAGACCACATCATATTTTTCCGGCTGGGTTAAGAGGGAAGCATCTCCCAGAAAAGTTTGGATGTTTTTGATGTTGTTCAACACTACATTCTCTTTCGTATTGTTGAAGGCCCAGGGATCATTGTCAATGGCGTCGATATGAAAGGCTCCTTTCATGGATGCCAGAATGGCCAGCACTCCTGTCCCGCAACCCATATCCAGGATTTCCTTTCCGTAGATATCTTCCTCCAGCAGCAACTTGATGATCTGCGCCGTAGTTTCGTGGTGGGCCGTTCCAAAAGCCATCTTGGGATTGATCAAAATGTTGAATTCGACCTCCGGTTTTTTTTCATGAAAGGGCGCATGAATGTAACACCGGTCATCAACAAGAACCGGCGGATAATTACTTTCCCAGACCGCATTCCAGTTTTGCTCTTCGATCAACGCAACATCCAGTTTTTGATCCTCAGATAAGGCTTTACAAAACGGAATGTCTTCCAAAGCATCTTTGGTGTATTCAGATTCCTGAATGTATGCCAGCAGGGATGTTTCGGTTTCTTCGAAACTTTCATATCCTAATGCCGATAGTTGTGCCATCAGAATCTCATTTTGTTCCTGAGATTCCTGCCGTGGAAGTTTGAGTTGATAATAGTTCATGAGAATAGGTAGTCTGGAAAAGTAATCTGTAAGCGGAAATGCCTATTCAAAGCTGGCAGCAATGGCCAGAAAATCCTCTGATTTCAAAGAAGCACCACCGATAAGACCTCCGTCCACATCGGCCTGTGAAAACAACGATTTGGCATTGCCGGGGTTGCAACTTCCTCCGTAAAGGAGGCTCACTTCATCGGCCGTTTCTTTTCCGTATTTTTCTACGATGAGTTTTCTGATGAAAGCATGCATTTCCTGTGCTTGCTCGGGACTTGCCGTTTTTCCCGTGCCGATGGCCCAAACGGGTTCGTAGGCGATCACAACATTAGAAAATTCATCGCTGTTCAGATGGAATAGACCGTCTGTCAGTTGTTTTTTCACCACATCAAAATGGGTATTGTTTTCTCTTTCTTCCAGCACTTCGCCAATGCAGAAAATGGGTTTGATGCCATAATCCAGTAGTAAATCGGCTTTTTGTGCCAGTTGCTGATCTGTTTCGTGGAAATATTTTCTTCTTTCCGAGTGCCCGATGATGCAATATTCTATGTCAATAGAATCCAGCATGGGTGCTGAGATTTCCCCGGTATAGGCACCGGATTCATGGTCATTGATATTTTGTGCCCCCACATTCAGGCGGCTTTCTTCAGCATAGTCTGAAGCCATTTCCAAAAACGGGGCGGGAGGGCAAATGATCAGTTCGCATTTCAGATCCTTGTTTTCCATGTCCACCACGATCTGATCGATTAATTCTTCGGCTTCGGAAAAAGTCTTGTTCATTTTCCAGTTTCCGGCAACGATATTTTTTCTCATAATTACAGCATAATTTATTGTCGCAAAAGTACGGATTTAATTTTGAGACTCAAATTTTCCAAGTCATGTAAAGAAAAATTAACAAAGCTTTCTTCACATGTAGATCCCGGCAAAATAAAAGAGGATACTACCTTTTACTTGGTAGCCGTCACAGGCCATACGTTATTGGATGCATTCACATCCGGAAGCACCTCGTCCGGGTCCAGCACCACTTTTTCCAACGGGCTTGTCGAGTTATAACGGAAAGTGTAGGTCCCGCTGGTTTCCCAGATCTCGACAGGCAGGTTGACACGTGCCTTATGTCCGTTGTTTTCTGTAATTTCAAGCGTTACCGGCATTACCAGCTGATCGTTGTTTACCAGTGTGATCAATGCCCCCTGTTTCGGATCGTTGTTCACATATTTCACATCCGTGATCGCCTGATCCAGTTTCCATCCTTTGATGAACCATCCCTTCCAGAACCAGTTTAGGTTCTCACCGGAAGCATTGTTCATGCAGCGGAAAAAGTCCATGGGGGAAGGATGTTTGTAAGCCCAGCTACGGATATAAGTCCTGAAGGCATAGTCAAACCGTTTGTGTCCGAGAATATTTTCGCGAAGCATGACCAGTCCCAGTGCGGTTTTGTAGTATTCCAGCGGATGCACATATTTATAAGGAATGCCATCGGCGAAAGAGATGATGGGCGGCAGCCCCGGCGTTGTCATCAAGGGAACGATACCGCGGGCAGGGCTTCCTCCGTCGGGATCATATTCGTGATCCCTTTTGGGAGCAAATTCGCCATGATTAAAGTCATCGGTAGCATAGATGTCGATAAAGGTGTTGAAGCCTTCATCCATCCAGGCATTTTTCCGTTCGTTGGAACCGACAATCATCGGGAACCAGTTGTGACCGATCTCGTGGTTTGTGACCATCCATAAGGAATTTCCTTTGGCCTTCCAGTGACAAAATACGATGCCGGGATATTCCATGCCGCCAACAGGTCCACCGACGGTGGTAGCAGTAGGATAGGGGTACGGATACCAGTTTTTGGAGAAAATCTCTATACTACCTTTCAGAAACTCCGTGGCCCTGTTCCAGGCATCCTTTCCGGCACTTTCTACCGGATAAACGGCCATGGCCAGGCATTTTCTGTTATGGGGAAGATTCACCTTAGCCGCATCCCATAGAAAAGCTTTGGAACTTGCCCAGGTAAAATCACGGCTGTTGTTCATTTTAAAATGCCACACGAGTCTGCCTTTCTGTACCGGTCTTGATTTGGGATTGTTGATGTCTTTTTCGGTTCTGATGGCTATGGTTTTATCGCTGTTATCCGCTTTTTTGAGCCTGTCGATCGTTGTTTTTGTCAGGACATCCTGTGGATTCTCCAGGCTTCCGGAAGATACCACAATCTGATCCCAGGGCACGTTGATGCTGACATCATAATTCCCGTAATCCAGATAAAACTCGCCGGCACCAAGGAAAGGTAATACATTCCATCCCATCAGGTCATCGTAAACTGCCATGCGCGGAAACCACTGTGCCACATCGAAGATGGGACCGTTTTTTGTTGCCATCCAACCGGATCGGCCGTTCCCGTTGGGGGGGATCACAAAGCTGTACTTTATTCTTATTTTGATGATCCCACCGTGACTGGTCAACGGTTTGGCAAGACGGATTTGCATTCTTGTATCGTTGATGATATAATTGGCGGGGAAGAGTTTCCCATCCGATTCAATTTCAACGGACCGAATATCATACCCTCCGTTAAATTTCTTCGGGTTGAAAAGCTGCCGGGAAATGGCCGCACTTCTGGAATCTTTTGCAAACCTATTTTGATCCAGCTGTACCCATAAATAAGAAAGCTTATCAGGACTGTTATTGATATAGGTAATCGTTTCGTCTCCCGTGATCGATTTTTGGACTGTATCCAGCGTTGCATAGATTTTATAGTTGGTACGATTCGACCAGTAACCCGGACCCGGTTGCCCGTCAGCACTCCGGTAAATGGTTGCAGATTGCGCATCGAACATCGGGTCAAAGGCTTTATGCGGATTGTAAGAACCTGATTGTGCATATGTCCCTGCCATCTGGAAGAACAAGAACAGGAAAGAAAAGATTGGTAAAAATCGTTTTTTCATTTTTTAAAAAATTAGCTGCGGAAGTTAAACAAATTTTTAAATACAAATTAGAACATATAACCGGTTGGAGAATATTTTGTGAAGAAAGGGATCTTTTAAAGAATAAGGAGTCGGAAGCATCAAAAAATGAAATAGGTTTTTAGTATTTTTTATCTTTACCCAATCAATCAAATAAGTATTTCTATGCGAATCACAACTTGGAATGTTAATGGCATCAGGGCGGTCATCAAAAAAGATTTCCAGAGCTCACTGGATGCTGTCAATCCCGATATCTTATGCCTTCAGGAAACGAAGGCCCAGGAAAACGAAGTACAGGACACGCTTGAAGGTTTTACAGACCGCTATGAGCTTTTCAGTAATTCGGCTGAAAAAAAGGGTTATTCCGGAACCGCCATCCTGACGAATCAAAAGCCGCT
>CAYWBO010000042.1:20951-25915 GCA_964456625.1 uncultured Lentimicrobiaceae bacterium
TGCTGGGAGCTGGTTTCGTAGATGTATTCCGGCATCGCAATCCGGAAAAGGTTGCATATACTTACTGGAGTTACCGCTTTAACGCCAGAGCAAGGAACGCCGGCTGGCGCATCGATTATTTTATCATCAGTCCCAAACTGGCAGAAAAGGTAAAAAACATCGAAATTCATCCTGAAATTATGGGCTCTGACCACTGTCCGGTGAGCCTGGATATTGAGTTTTGATGAAAAAAGAAAAGCCCGTTTATTTATTCGGGTTTTCATTCGTATGTTGTATGTTTTCAATACTGTCAGCAGGCGTCACATGCAGAAATATGGTGTATTCATTTAACTATCGAGTTTACCTTTGGGTAGTCACTTCTCGACATTTGATTTAAGAATATCTTTTAAATGGTGTAATCATGAAAAAAACAATACTATTATTTGGCCTGATGTTCTCAACCGGTTTGTTATACTGTCAGCAAAGAATACAACAAGCCAGTGCCCATGAACAAAGTGTCTCTGACCTGAGTCAGTATGTGAATCCTTTCGTAGGAACGGAAGGAAACGGGAATACTTATCCGGGAGCAGTGGCGCCGTTTGGATTGGTACAGCTGAGCCCCGACACCTTCATCAAAGATTGGGAGGCTTGTGCCGGTTACAGATATAAGGACAGCACGATGTACGGATTCAGCATGACCCATTTTAGCGGGACGGGAATCCCGGATTTGGGTGATTTCCTTTTCGTGCCTTCGACCGGATATTTAAAATTTCGGCCCCAGGTAAAAGGTCAGCCGGATTCAGGGTATATAACCCCCTTTTCACACAATCAGGAAAAAGCTTCTCCGGGATATTATTCCGTCTATTTACCGCAGTACAAAATCAAGGTGGAGTTGACGGCCACTGAAAGAGCCGGGATGTTAAAATTTACCTTTCCTAAATCCGACAGCGCCAATGTGATGCTTGATCTGACCCATGTATTGCAGTGGAACATAATCTGGTCCCACCTGAGGATAGAAAATAAACAACTGGTAACCGGTTTTCACATGGTGCATGGATGGGCAAAGGAGCGTTATCTTTACTTTGCAGCACGATTCTCGGCTCCATTTGAAAAATGCGGCATTATGAATGACGGAAAACGCGTTTTTTATAACACGTATCGTTTCAGGAGTAAATATGAGAGTTCAGGAAAAGATATTCAGTTTTATGCCCGTTACAATACTGAAAAACAACAGGTAATCATCGTGAAGGTCGGCATCTCTGCGGTCAGTGCGGCGAATGCATTGAAAAATCTGGATGCTGAGATTCCCGGATGGGATTTTAATAAAGTCGTTGCCCAGACAAGAAATAAATGGAATCATGAGCTGCAAAAGATGACCATTAAAGGAAATCAGCAACAAAAAGTGACTTTTTATACTTCTCTGTATCATGCGTTTCTGTTACCCAGCGTTTATTCGGATGTGAACGGAGCATACCGGGGATTAGATCAAAATATCCACAAAGCAAAGAACTTTACCGATTATACCACCTTTTCCCTTTGGGATACCTACCGGACACTTAATCCATTATTCAACCTGATACAAGCAAAACGCTCTGCTGATATGGTGAAGTCTATGCTGGCGCATTATGACCAGAGTGTAGATCATTTATTGCCGATTTGGTCATTTTACAGCAATGAAACCTGGTGTATGATCGGTTATCATGCCGTATCCGTCATTGCAGATGCTTACCTGAAAGGCATTCATAATTTCGATGTACAAAAGGCTTATGAAGCGATGAAAACAACCGCCATGAATCCCGATTATGATCACGTTGCGACATTTAACAAGCTGGGGTATGTGCCTGATGATCTGGAAAATGAATCGGTATCCAAGACACTGGAATATGCCTATGACGATTATGCCATTGCGCAACTGGCCAAAGCCCTGGGGAAAACGGCTGATTATAATTACTTTATAAAGAGGGCGATGTTTTATAGGAACGTGTTTGATCCTTCCACAGGATTTATGCGCGGGAAAGATTCTAAGGGCCATTGGCGGGTTCCGTTTAATCCGATTACCTATTCGGGTGATTTTACAGAAGCGAACAGTTGGCAGTATACGTGGTATGTTCCCCAGGATGTTCAGGGATTGATTAATCTGGAAGGGGGCAGAAAGCGATTTATCGCAAAATTAGATTCCGTATTTATAACACCCACATCGGCTAAGGAAATTGCAAAAGAGCAGATTGATGGTGCGATCGGGCAATACTGGCATGGAAATGAACCCGGTCAGCAAACCGCCTATTTATTTGACTATGCAGGCGAACCATGGAAGACCCAGTATTGGGTCCATCAGATCATGAAAACGCAATATGGAGATAAACCCAATTCTTTATCCGGAAATGATGACTGCGGACAGATGTCGGCATGGTATCTTTTTAATGTATTGGGATTTTATCCTGTGTGCCCGGTGAACGACCAATATGTGATCGGAAGTCCTTGTGCCGAGGAAGCCACTGTCAATCTTTCAAACGGGAAGAAAATTGAAATGAAGGCCATTCATTATTCCGAAAAGAACATTTATATCCAGTCGATGACGCTGAACGGGAAGAGATGGAACAAGACATACATTCCCTTTAGCGAAATAAAGAACGGGGGTAACATTGTTTATGTGATGGGACCGAAGCCCAATAAAAAGTGGGGGACAGCCCCCGGTAGTCAGCCTTTATCGGTATCCGGCCCGTCAAAAACCATGCAATAATAGCCAATAAAATGAATTATCGGTATTTGGTTCAGGGTTGACATTGACTGTCTGTTCAGCCCGTTTGCCGGGATGGCAATTGGTAAGCCGGGCATTTCTCATCCCGTCGAGGGCAACTGTCAACTACAGTATGGAAATTGTTAAAACCATCCGGGCCGGTGTCGTCCACATAGGGGGCAAATCACTTCTTGCTTTTTGACCTATCTTTGATGCGTATTAGGTTTTGGTTTTCCCATAAAAGATAAATTAACGACAGTATAAAATGTATCAAATAATATTAGCATTACACTCATTAGTCCGCTGGCTGGTAGTAGCGGGCTTGCTTTTTGCAATTTTCCGTGCTTACAGTGGCTTGCTTTCAAAAAGGAATTTCACCCGGTTTGACAATTCAGTGAGGCTTTGGACAACCATTATTGTACATACTGAACTTGTTTTTGGGCTTTGGCTCTACTTTATTAGCCCCTTGGTTGACTATTTTCTGCACCATTTCAAAGAGGCTGTCCATCAACCGGAAATCCGCTTTTTCGGAATGGAACATGGTATCATGATGATCGTGGCGATCATTATTATCACCATAGGTTCGGCAAGAGCCAAACGCAGACCGACAGACAGAGAAAAATTTAAGACCATGGCTGTTTGGTTCAGCATTGGACTTCTGATTATCCTGATGTTCATTCCATGGCCTTTTTCGCCCTTTGCAGGCAGGCCTTTTTTCACGCCCTTTTAAATGCGGGCAAAGAATCCCCAATAAAATGGGGCTTCATATCGTTTGCAGCTGATGGGTATGAAAAAATTACCGGCGTGTTTCGCCGAACATGTGCGCCTTATTTTTTCCTGTTAAACCGGGATGAATTGGGTCTTTTTTGATTTCTTGTTGCAAAAAATTCTTGCTTTCTTCTTACTTTCTCCTTTTCGAATTCCTGTTTTTCCGTTGCTGTCATCGGGTTGTCGGTTTGTGGAAAGGGATTGTCATCAATAATTTCTATTTTCTGGTTTATTAACTTCTCAATATCTTTTATAAACGCATTTTCTTCAGGCTCACAAAGAGATATGGAAACACCTTCGTCACCAGCACGGCCTGACCTGCCGATCCGGTGAACATATGTTTCGGCTATGTTCGGAATATCGTAATTGATGACATATTTTAGCTTATCGATGTCAATACCTCTTGCGGCAATATCCGTGGCAACCAACACTCTTAGTTCCCCTTCTTTAAACTGTTTCAGGACTTTTTGTCTTTGATTCTGGGCTTTGTCGCCATGTATGGCTGCTGTTTTTATTTTTTGCTTTTGTAAATTCCGGACGATTCTGTCAGCACCATGTTTTGTTCTTGAAAATAACAACACCTGATCAATCCCTCTATTTTGGAGAATATGGAGAAGCAAATCGTTCTTGCTTAATTTATTCGTGTAATACAGGTATTGCTGTATTGTTTCGGCAGTCGAAGAAACCGGACTTACTTCAACTTTGATTGGGTTATTCAGAATTTTCCTGGAAAGTTCAACGATCTTAGTTGGCATGGTTGCTGAAAAGAATAAGGATTGCCGTTTGCCGGGTAATTTGGCAATGATCTTTTTAATTTCATGAATAAAACCCATGTCGAGCATTCGGTCCGCTTCGTCCAGCACAAAATATTCAACATCCTTCAACCTGATGAAACCCTGATCCATCAAATCCAGCAGCCTTCCGGGTGTTGCAACAAGAATGTCCACCCCTCTTTTCAGTGCAGCTGTTTGTGATCCCTGATTCACACCGCCAAAAATGACGGTATTTTTTATTCCCGTATATTTCCCATAGGTCGAAAAACTATCAGCAATTTGAATGGCTAATTCGCGCGTAGGAGTGATGATGAGCGCATTGATTTTATGTGGGCTGTTATTTCGTTGATGGTCGAGAAAGAGATGCTGCAGAATTGGAATCGCAAAAGCCGCTGTTTTGCCGGTACCGGTTTGAGCACTGCCCAACACATCCTTCTTGTTTAGTATGTGCGGAATGGCTCTTTCCTGTATCGATGTGGGCACAGAATAATTTTCTTCTTTTAGAGCCTTTATAATAGGCTCAATAATTTTCAGGTCTTCAAATTGCATGATTAAATTTTTTAATTTCTTTTAAGGTTTTTAAAAGAAATCTATGGTGGATGATAAATATTAGAGGGCGCAAAGGTAATGAATATAGCGGTTGATCCATGTCAATTTCATTTTTGGGTTAAAAAATGAATAAAACCCTGTTTCGCTGCGCTCAAAGG
>CAYWBO010000043.1:0-25020 GCA_964456625.1 uncultured Lentimicrobiaceae bacterium
TAAAAAAAGTGCTTTGTTTAATAAGGAACTAGTTTTTTTCATATCTGTAAGTATTAGAAATAAAAAATATTTAATCACTATTCGATTCAAAATGGCATACGACGCCCTTTTTATACGTATACGCAAAGATATAAAATTATTTATTCACTCAAAAAGTTATATAAAAATAGGCATAAAATTTTAAAATGACGTAAAATCATGTTAAGTTACTGTTTTTCAGCTTAAAATCCCAAAGAACAATTCCAACGCTCACCGAAATGTTCAACGAGTGCTTTGTGCCGAACTGCGGAATCTCCACGACTTCGTCTGCCATTCGCACCACGGCTTCTTCAACTCCCTTCACTTCATTTCCAAAAACAAAGGCGTATTTTCGATCCGGATGAACTATAAAATCTTGCAATTCAACACTTTTATCCGCCTGCTCAACAGCCACCACAAAATAGGACCTGCTTTTCAAATCCAGGACCGCTTCTTCTGTGGTTTTAAAATACTTCCAATCCACTGATTCTGTGGCTCCCAGCGCGGTCTTCTGGATATCCCGGTGCGGGGGTACCGCCGTGATCCCGCACAAATATACCGCTTCCACACGGAAAGCATCAGAGGTCCTGAAAGCAGAGCCGATATTATTTAGACTTCGGATGTTATCCAACACCACAATGACCGGGCTTTTGGAAGCCGATTTATAACCTTCCACATCCAGACGGTTCAATTCTTCATTCAACAGTTTCCTCATACCAATTAAATATTAAGCAAAAATACACAGTTTATTCCTTACAGGAGGATTTCCTGGCCATCATAATCCCACTAAATAAAGGAATGATGCTCTTCCCATAAATCAATATTTCAAAAGTGTCTGTAAAACGGACCAAATCTTTTTCGGATATTTTTTGGTTTTAGTCATTTGTTACATTTGTAAAAAATTTCCCAAAAGCTATGGCAAAATACGTAGAGACGCCTCTGATGAAGCAGTACAATGCGATCAAAGCAAAATACCCTGATGCGCTTTTGTTGTTTCGGGTAGGCGACTTTTATGAAACTTTTGGGGAAGATGCCATCAAAGCGTCGTCGGTTCTGGGCATTGTTTTAACGAGGAGGCGCAATGGCGCTGCCTCCTACGTGGAGCTTGCCGGATTTCCGCATCATGCGCTGGATACCTACCTGCCCAAACTGGTCCGTGCCGGTTACCGGGTAGCCATCTGCGACCAACTGGAAGATCCGAAACTCACCAAAAACATTGTTAAAAGAGGTGTTACCGAATTGGTGACGCCTGGTGTTTCGATGAACGACAATGTGCTGGAGCAAAAAGAAAATAACTTTCTGGCAGCCGTTCACCTTACTTCGGGAATTTCAGGCATCGCATTGCTGGACATTTCTACGGGTGAGTTTTTTATTGCCGAAGGAAATAAGGACTATATAGATAAGTTGCTCCAGGCCATGAATCCCAGTGAAGTTATCGTACAAAGGCAGAACCGCATTCAGTTTCTGGAGGATTTCGGAAATAAATTCTATCTGACGTTTTTTGATGATTGGGTTTTTACAAAAGATTTCACCTACGAGCTTTTAACACGGCATTTTAAGACCAATTCACTGAAAGGCTTCGGCATTGAAGATTTCGGTTCAGGGATCGTTGCAGCAGGGGCAGCACTGCATTACCTCTACGAGACGCATCACGAAAAGCTGGACCATATTTCAAATATAAGCCGGATTGATGAAGGCAATTATGTCTGGCTCGATCATTTCACTATCCGCAACCTGGAATTGATCCATCCGCTGTTTCCTGGGGGAAAATCGCTGCTGGACGTCATCGACAAGACCGATTCACCCATGAGTGCCAGGCTTATGCGGCGTTGGATCACACTTCCGTTAAAAAACAAGAAAGCAATCGATGAACGTTTGGATATGGTTTCTTATTTCAGATCTCATCCTGACATTATCGAAAAACTGAAAACAGAATTCAAAAAAATCGGTGATCTGGAGCGATTGATCTCCAAGGTTTCAGCATTCCGGGCGAATCCACGCGAGTTGATCCATCTGAAAAATGCACTTCATTCAGTCGCCGAAATCAAAAATGTGTGTGCAGAAAGCGGCCTGCAGGCGATGAAAAAAATAGCGGAGCAGATCAACCTATGTACTTCCCTTGTCAACAAACTGGAAACAGAACTCTTCGAAGATCCTCCTGTAATGCTCAGCAAAGGCCAGGTAATTGCAGCAGGCGTTTCGAAAGAACTGGACGAACTCAGGGAGATTGCCTTTTCAGGGAAGGATTTCCTAAAACAAATCCAGCAGCGCGAAAGCAAAAGAACCGGCATTCCATCGCTGAAAATCGGGTTTAATAATGTATTCGGATATTATCTGGAAGTTACCAATACGCATAAAGACAAAGTTCCGGATGACTGGGGCCGGAAACAAACCCTGACCAACGCAGAGCGTTACATCACCCCGGAACTAAAAGAATACGAGCAGAAGATCCTGGGGGCCGAAGACCGGATTCAGATCATCGAGCAACAGCTTTTTGAAGAGATCTTAAGATATGCTACTGGTTTTGTGAAACCGGTCCAGTTGGATGCCACGCTGATTGCCAGCCTCGACTGTCTGGTTTCTTTCGCAGTGGTTTCGCTGGAAAACAATTATGAACGCCCCGAGATCACAGAAGACTATGATATCGACATAAAACAAGGGAGGCATCCGGTCATTGAAATGAACCTGCCCCAGGACGAACATTATGTGCCCAACGATCTTTTCCTTGACATTAAAAAGCAGCAGATCATCATCCTTACCGGGCCGAATATGTCCGGGAAATCAGCGTTGCTGAGACAGGTAGCCCTCATCGTGCTCATGGCACAAATCGGGTCATTCGTCCCGGCGGAAGCCGCGAGAATTGGATTGGTCGACAAAGTTTTCAGCCGTGTAGGAGCGTCAGATAACATCTCCTCTGGAGAATCCACTTTTATGGTCGAAATGAACGAAACTGCCAGTATCCTGAACAACCTCTCCAACCGGAGTCTTTTGCTGATGGATGAGATCGGAAGAGGGACCAGTACCTATGACGGAATCTCCATCGCATGGTCCATTGTAGAATTCCTGCACGAACACCCTGCCTATAAAGCCAAAGTTTTATTCGCCACCCATTATCATGAACTCAATGAAATGGAAGCCACCATGCCACGCATCAGGAATTATCATATTTCTATCAAAGAAGTCGGCAACAAGGTCATTTTTATGCGGAAGCTGAAAAAAGGAGGCAGCGAACACAGTTTTGGAATTCATGTAGCCGAAATGGCGGGGATGCCGCAAAAAGTGCTGAAACGAGCCCGACAACTGCTTGAGGTCTTAGAGAAAACCCATGCCAATAAGGAACTGGAAAAGTCAGCCGATAGAACTCCGGCGACACAGGATTTCCAGTTAAGCTTTATTCAGCTTGACGATCCTTTGCTTCAACAGATAAAAGAAGAGATCCTGAATACGGACATCGAGACCCTCACGCCTGTCGAAGCGTTGATGAAACTCAACGAAATCAAAAACTTACTCAAAGGCGCCAGGCAAAAAGAAAAATAAAACAGAATATTTTCAAAAAAAGGACGAAAAATGTCGATTTTATTTTCAGGAAATAAAAAAATTTCTACATTTGCATCCGCTTTTGAGACGCGGGAATAGCTCAGTTGGTAGAGCACGACCTTGCCAAGGTCGGGGTCGCGGGTTCGAGTCCCGTTTCCCGCTCAAAATCCCGAGTCCGAGATTATCGGGTCGGGATTTTTTCTTTGAAAACGTTGCCCGAGTGGTGGAATTGGTAGACACGTTGGACTTAAAATCCAATGACCATTGCGGTCGTGCGGGTTCAAGTCCCGCCTCGGGTACACTTCAAAAAAGGCTGTTGATAAAATTCAGCAGCCTTTTTTCATTCCGGTGGGGTTCAAAAAAATATTAAATTCTCTATCCATGTTTCTAATTTAATTGGCTTTGTATTATATTTGCTCCAGCACAATTATCAATAATAATCACGTCTTATGATTGCCAAACAACTCATCGTCGACGGTATCATGCCGCTTAAAACCTCTGACACGGGAAAGACTGCCTTGGGCTGGATGGATGATTATAAGGTGTCGCACCTCCCTATTGTGAACGACCAAAAGTTCCTGGGCCTCATCTCTGAACTCGATATTTACAATCTGAATAATTTTGAAGAACCCCTCGGAAACCATGATCTTTCTCTGATTCAGCCTTTTGTAAAAGAACATCAACACATCTATGATGTTTTAAAGCTTGTGAACGCCTTGGGCCTGACACTAATCCCTGTGCTGAACGACAAAGAAGATTATCTTGGAAGTATTACTTTGCGAAACTTGGTGAAATATTTTGCCGAGTCGTTATCGGTGGAAAATCCCGGCGCCATTATCGTGCTGGAAATGGCCTATAATAATTACAGCCTGACAGAAATCGCCAACATTGTCGAATCCAACGATGCTAAAATTCTGAGTACATACATTTTAAACCACGAAGATTCAACACGGATGGAGATTGCCCTTAAAATCAACAAACTGGATATTGCAGCCATTCTGAAAACTTTTGATCGCTACGGATATTTTGTTAAAGCTTCTTTTAATGAAGACTCCGACCTGGATGATTTAAAAGATCGTTACAATATTCTTATGAATTACCTGAATGTTTAGGTTAAAGCTTTATCTCATATCCCTGATTTTACTGGCATCTGTTACAACCAACGCCCAGAAGAAAAGTTCTGTAACCGTACCACCTGGCCAAAAACTGGTTGTAAACAAGATCCTCATCACCGGAAATAAAATAACCAAACGGTATATCATTCTCCGGGAGATTGAGGTAAAAAAAGGAGATACGGTCAGCCTGACCAACCTAATGCGGAAACTCAAGGAAAGCCAACACAACCTGCTGAACCGATCGCTTTTCAACTTCGTGAATATCAAGCCGGTGATCACGGACTCCGGCAAGGTTAACCTTTATGTTTCAGTGGTGGAAAGATGGTACGTATGGCCGATCCCTATCATCAAATTTACCGATCTGAATTTCAATGTCTGGTGGGAGAAAAAAGAAATCAGTCGCATCGACTATGGTTTTAATATCAAAGTCAACAATTTCCGGGGGAGAATGGAAGATCTGATCATTCTGATGCAAAACGGGTATAACAAAAGTGTTCAGCTTATCTGGGACGACCCGTATATCAATAAAAAAGAAACCTGGGGTGTGGGCTTCAAAGCCGGAGCCGTTGTCAATCATCAAATTGATTACAAGAACGTAAATAACAAACTCCTATTTTTCGGACAACCCAATAATTACGTCAAGAAGAACATGTTCTTTACTTTGCTAGCAACCTATCGGCCGGCATACAAAATGATTCATACTTTTTATATTTCCTACAATTATTACAACTATGCGGATACCCTGTTTGCTTTAAATCCGTCTTTTGCCTATAATAAATCTGTTTTTTCATACCTGTCACTTCAGTATAATTTTAAGCTCGACTATCGCGATTATGCACCTTATCCGTTAAACGGTTACTATTTCGAACTGAATCTGCAGCAATCGGGACTGGGAATTCTGGACAAACAAGTGAATTACCTGTCGGCTTACGCTATTTTTGACCGGTATTTCCAAATCCACAAACCATGGTATTTTGCTTATAATGTGACCCTGGGCATGGAACCCAACCGGTATCGCCCTTATTTCCTGGAAAGAGGGCTCGGCTATCCACCAACCACCTTGCGCGGATACCAGCTCTATGTTATCAACGGGCAATGGATGACACTGTTTCATTCGAACCTGAAATACGAGCTGATTCCTAAAAAGATCGTACAGGTTCCCTTTATTCACTCTGAGAAATTTGGAAAACTTTTCTATTCGGTTTATGCCAATTTGATTTTTGATGCCGGCTACATTTCCGATCATGTGACCTATAGAGAAAGTCCGCTGGCCAATAAATTTATTTACGGGACAGGGTTGGGTCTGGATTTTGTAACCTATTATGATATGGTTTTCGGGGTTGAGTACACCATCAACCGTCAAAATCAGAAGAATTTTTTTATTAGTTTAGTTGCGCCTATTTAGTCATATTTCAATAGATTTTTTTGAAATTAAGAATTAAACATACAATCTTAGCAGTTAGCATGATACTCATGCTGATACCCTCGTGGGCTGATGCTCAGATCAATTACAAGCATTTTATTTTTTCCGGTCAGGTTGCGCTTTCCAACAAAGACTACACGGAAGCAATGCGTGATTTCAATACCGCCATTTATGCCAAACCCGACGGTTTTCAAGGTTATTTCCTGAGGGGGATTGTAAAATATAATCTGGGGGATTTTTCAGGAGCCGCCAACGACTTTGGCAGGACCATCAGCATCCATCCACTTTATACCAGAGCTTATCTGTATAGAGGGATCTGTCTGGATGCCACCAACGAATATCCGCAGGCAATCAAGGATTTCGACTTTGCGCTTTCGCTTGATCCTTTCGATCCGGCTGTATATCAGGCCCGAGGCAACACCAAGATGCACATGCACGAATACGAAGATGCCCTTGCCGATTATTCTCAGGCGATTCGCCTGAATCCGAAACTTGGAGAGGCCTATCTGAACCGAGGCGTAGATTATCATCTCCTGAAGAATGACAGCCTTGCCATGCGTGATATCAATAAATCTATCCGTCTGGACTATTTCAATGTAGATGCCTGGATCAAAAGAGGAATGATCCATTACGAAATGGACAGCCTGCACGAAGCGTTGAAAGATTACAAACAGGCCGCGCATATCAACTCTGAATATCCCTACATCTATTTCCAGCGGGCCATGACTTACCTGAAGCTGGGCGACACCACCAATACCATAAAGGATTACTTACATGTGATCAAACTGGATTCAACCAACGCATTGACTTACTACAACCTGGCACTGCTGGAATCCATGCGCGACAGTATGAAAGCCGCTGTAAAATATTACGGAAAGGTTATTGCCATCAATCCGAAAAACGTATATGCCTACTACAATCGGGGCCTGGTTGAACTGAAAATGAAACAGGCCTTTAATGCGAACTGGGATTACACACGGGCTCTTGAGATTTTTCCCGCTTTCGCGGGAGCTTACGTTAACCGGTCTTATGCCCGGTTGCAGATGGGTGACAGTGCCGGGGCCCAGAGCGATCATGACAAGGCCATGAAGATCATCGCTAAGGTGAACGGCAGTAAAGGAGCTACCCGCGAAATGTTTAAAAAGTACGGCGATTCCACCTACTTTAATAAGATTATCGCGTTTGAAGCGGATTTCCTGAACGGGGAAATGCGAAAAGGCAGAATCCAGTTTACTAATATTAACATCGAACCACAACCTGACTTTTTCATCGTTTATGCTTTCAACCTTCCCGATTCAATTTATGAAAGTCTGCGCGAATCAGCTTTTATCGACGAGAAACTAGCCACTTTCAATGCCGATAATCCCGGAAGCAAGCTATTCTATACTACGCATACATTGCCTGCCTCAAAGTTCATGGAGCAAAATATTGATAAAAAGCTGGAGCACAAATTCTTTAAGCAAAAAGACACTGCCAATGCCTATCTCCTGAACGGCGTGATCAACAGCATGATGCGGAATTATCATACGGCCATCATCGATTATGATTCCTGCATCAGGAGAAATAAGAACGATGCTTTTGCTTATTTCAACAGGGCTGCCACGCGTACCAAACAGGAAGAAACCATTTTTGACGAGCTTCGGTATAGTAATTCCATTACCATCTCAAGGAGTAATTTCCAGAGTAAAGAACCGGCCAGTCCGATTCCTTTGCCCAATTACAAGAAATCGGTAGAGGATTATGATACGGTAATCCATTTGAACCCGAAACTCGCCTATGCTTATTACAACCGGGGCAATCTGTATTTAAAAATGAAAAAATTCAAAGAGGCCATTGACGAATATTCCAAAGCAATCAGCATAGAGCCGCACCTGGCAGAAGCTTATTATAACAGGGCGCTGATCTTACTGTATCTCAAGCAAAACGAAAAAGCCTGCAAGGACCTAAGTAAAGCCGGCGAAATGGGGGTAAACGATGCTTATAACGTGATCAAGCGGTACTGCACAAAGAATTGACGTACAGTTATTTTCCATACCCATCAGTTAACATCAAAAAGTTTATATTTTTTTGAAATGTTCGTAATACAGATTCCATTTCCCGTACATTTGTAACAATGCTTGTCGATTTTTTTAAAAAATACATTAACAATAAATATTTCTATACCGCACTGGCTTTTGTGGTGTGGATGTTCTTTTTCGATTCCGACAATTTTCGTGAACAGATCAGCCTCAGCCAACGAATCAAAGGTCTGGAAAAGCAAAAGTCTTTTTATACCAAAGAAATTGAAAAGAACAAAAGTGCACTCAATGCGCTACAGTACGACACTACAAAACTCGAGGATTACGCACGCAAAAGATATTTTATGAAAAAGGACAACGAAGACATTTACGTGGTAGTCCGGGATTCTACTAAAAATTAATACTTCGACTTTCCAGGATAAAATTATTGTGGGTCGACATCTATCTGGATGCGGACCGACTTCAGATGGGTATGTTTGTTAAAATCCGAAAGCACTCTTCTTAATTCTTCTTTCTGTACATTCTGTTGACTGCCGCGGGCCACTTTCAGCATGATCTGTTTGATATACATATTTTTTATGCGAGAAACCATAGGATATTCGGGACCGTACACCAGGTTCCCGAAGCGGGCTCTCATATCCCTTGCCAGAATATCTGCTGCCTTATTCAGGATTGAAGGATCCTTGTGTTTTAATTTCAGGATAATCAGCCTGAAAAAAGGAGGATAGTGGAATCTTTGCCGCTCTTCCAGCTCACGCCGGAACATGCTTTGGTAGTTATGCCTTACCACATCACCAATCACAGGATGAGTCGGGTCCCAACTCTGAATGATAACGGTGCCCTGTTTGTGCTTTCTTCCGGCGCGGCCGCTCACTTGCTCCATCAGCTGGAAACTGCGCTCATGCGCCCGGAAATCGGGGAACCGCAACATATTATCCGCGCTTAAAATCCCCACTATCTGCACATTATCAAAATCGAGTCCTTTGGTTACCATCTGAGTACCTGTGAGGATATCCGTTTTACCGTTTTCAAAATCCGAAAAGATCCGCTGGAAGGAACTTTTAGACCGTGTGGTATCCAGATCCATCCGGTCAATACGTGCATTGGGAATGATGATGGACAATTCCTCTTCCACTTTTTCAGTGCCGAAACCCTCCATGGTGAGATGCGGGCTGCCGCAATGCTCACAAACCGGAGGAACAGGCCGTGAATAACCACAATAGTGACACCTCAGCAACTCCTGTTTTTTGTGGTAGGTCATCGTGACGTCGCAGTTTTTGCACTGAGGAACCCAGTTGCATTCTTCACATTCTAAGCGTAAAGAGAAACCGCGTCTGTTCTGAAACAAAATAATCTGTTGCTTTTCATCCAGTGCCCCTTCGATATGTTTCAATAAAACGGAAGAAAAATGGGAACGCAACATCCTCCGTCTTTTTTCCTCTTTCAGGTTTACCACAAGAATTTTCGGCATCTCGATGCCGCCGTAACGCTCGTTTAGCGAAACCAGACCATACTTTCCGCTTTGCGCATTGTAATAGGTTTCAATGGCGGGCGTAGCTGAGCCTAAAATTACTTTGGCATGATGCAGCCCTGCCAGGTAAATGGAAGCGTCGCGGGCATTGTAACGGGGGGCCGGATCAAACTGCTTGTAGGATTGGTCATGTTCTTCGTCCACAATGATCAGACCGAGATTTTCGAAAGGCAGGAACATGGCGGAACGAGGTCCCAGGATGATCCGGTAGGGTTTGTGAATTTCTTCCCCCTGTAACCCGGCCACATTTTCCCAGACCTCCGCCCTTTCGTTTTGATTGTATCGCGAATGATAAACGCCGATCTCATCCCCGAAATGCTTTCGCAGTCTCGTGATAATCTGTGTTGTAAGCGCTATTTCAGGCAATAGGTAAAGCACCTGCTTTCCTTTCTTCAGCGCATCTTCTATCAGATTGATATAGATCTCTGTCTTTCCGCTGGAAGTTACACCATGCAGCAGAACCACCCGATGATCCTGCATCTCACTTTGCAACTCGTCATAAGCACGTTGTTGTTCTTCACTGAAAATAATCGGATCACCGTTGGTGGTATCATCCTCGTTGAAGCGACTGGTAGTTTTTTCCACCTCCACAAGAATTTCTTTGTCCAACAAGGCTTTCAGTGCAGACAGATGGCCGCCCGTTTTTTGCTGCAAATCGAATTTTTTAACGTGAACTCCTTTTTTTAGCGGCAATCCTGCCAACGTCATCATGGCCATGATGATTTCCATTTGCTTCGGGGCCCGCCTTCCCAACTGATCCAGCAATTCATGGAGCTTTTTTTCTTCCAGATAAGCATCCGCGAAAAGCAAATATTTCTCCAGTTTGGGTCTATAAGAACTGTTGAGCTCCTCTTCCATAAATATCATCTGGCGCTGGATCATACTTTTCAGCAAAGGCAATACCTTCTGAAAGCCCACAATTTGTCCAACCTCTTTGATGGTCAGTTTTTTCTGTTGCATCAGTGCCTCCGTGATCTGATATTCGGAATCCGAGAGCGGCTCGCAGTCGGGCTGAAATGTCTCGGAAAGAATGATCTTCGATTCGCTGCTCAATTTAAAAGCAGACGGGATGGCCACATTCATCACTTCGCCCAACGTGGACATGTAATAATCAGCTATCCAGTTCCAGAATTCTATCTGCATGTTATTTACCAGAGGTTTTTCATCCAGTACCGACAAAATATATTTCGGCGTTCCTGAAGCCGGCACCTTCTCATGCAGCTTCAGAATCAATCCGGCGTACACCCGCCGGCTGCCAAACTGGACACTTACCCGCTGTCCCACCTGCACCAGGTGATTCATGGAAAGGGGAATACGATAGGTAAACGTTCCTGGAACCGGCAGGGGCAATAAAACTTCCGCAAATAATGTGGTTCTATCCATAAAACAAAAATATCCAATTTTACAACGCAAACCCGTTCCTGCAGTTTGTGAAATCCCTTTTTCCCACTTTATCAAAAAAGGGATAAATTCCAGATACTTACCCTAAATTTCGCGAAAAGTCTTAAAAGCTCTTAAAATAACGACTATACTAAAAACGTTCTTCAGGCGTTGATTTATTTTAATATTTTTGCATAAAATAAAACTTCCGTCATGACCACCGTAAATGATAAATTCCTGGGCGAGGGCCTTACGTATGATGACGTATTATTGGTTCCCGCACATTCTTCTGTTTTGCCACGCGAAACGGACTTAGCGACTTATTTTTCCAAAAATATTCAATTAAAAATCCCTATTGTCTCGGCTGCCATGGACACGGTTACCGAATCCAAAATGGCCATCGCTATGGCTCAGGAAGGTGGCATTGGAGTGCTTCATAAAAATATGAGTATCGAAATGCAGGCGAATGAGGTAAAAAAGGTAAAGCGTGCCGAAAACGGCATGATCCTGGATCCGGTCACACTGAATGCAGATGCCAGGGTAATTGACGCCCTGAACCTCATGAAAGAGTATAGCATCGGAGGCATTCCCGTGACAGACAACCGCCAGAAACTGGTAGGCATTGTCACCAACCGCGATCTGCGCTTCGAAAAAGGGATGAACAAACCCATCCGTGAAGTGATGACCAAAGAAAATCTCATCACCACTACGGAGTTCACCAACTTTGAAGAAGCGGCCGAAATTCTCCAGCAATTCAAGATCGAGAAACTCCCCGTCGTAGATAAGGATTACAAATTGGTAGGGTTGATTACCTACAAAGATATTATCAAGATCAGCCAGCATCCGACAAGCTGTAAAGACAGTCGCGGCCGGTTGCGAGTAGCCGCTGCCATCGGTATTGCTTCCGATACGATGCAACGCCTGGCTGCCCTTGTGGAAGCCGGTGTCGATGCCATTATTGTAGATACGGCCCACGGGCATTCAAAAGGGGTGATGGACACCGCCAAACAGGTTAAAAAGAAATATCCCCACATTGATTTAGTGGTAGGAAATATTGCCACACGCGAAGCGGCACTGGATCTTTTGTCTCTGGGGGTGGACGGCATAAAGGTCGGGATCGGGCCCGGTTCCATTTGCACCACACGGATCGTTGCGGGCGTTGGTGTTCCGCAGTTGACAGCCATTTATAATGTCGCCAATGCACTGAAAGGCACCGGAGTCCCGGTTATCGCCGACGGAGGAATACGCTATACAGGTGACATTGTAAAAGCCATCGCTGCCGGAGCTGATTCTATCATGGCCGGCTCGTTGTTCGCCGGCGTTGATGAATCGCCGGGAGAAGCCATCATCTATGAAGGGCGAAAATTCAAAGCTTACCGCGGAATGGGATCAGTGGAAGCCATGGAACAAGGTTCGAAAGACCGTTATTTCCAGGATGCTGAAGATGACATCAAAAAACTAGTACCGGAAGGTATTGTAGGGCGCGTTCCTTATAAGGGCACCTTATCCGAAGTCATCATTCAGATGATTGGTGGGCTGCGTGCAGGAATGGGTTATACCGGTTCAAAAACCATCAGCGATCTGCAGAAGGCCAAATTCATTAAGATCACTTCGGCAGGGGTTACAGAAAGTCATCCGCATGACATCACCATTACCCGAGAAGCGCCCAATTATAGTAGACAAAGCTAACGAACCCATTATGACAAAATCGCTCCTTCTGGTTGTATTGTTTCTCAGCGCACTTTCCTCAAACGCACAAAATTCATTCAATAAGAAGGAGTTAGCTACTATTGGCCACCAAAAAATAACCGTCGGGTCTTTCTTGGATATCTATACAAAAAACAACATGGCAGGGAGTGATACGGTTCTCATCAGTCATGCTGTTGATTTGTATATCAATTTCCGGTTAAAAGTATTGGACGCGAAAAACAGGAAATTAGACACGCTATCTTCCTTTAAAAAAGAGTTGGCCGGCTACAGAAGTCAGTTGGTGAAGCCTTATTTCGAAGACAAAAAAGTAGAGGACGCCCTGCTAAGGGAAGCTTATGAAAGAAGCCGTTACGACGTAAGAGCGAGTCATATCCTCATAAAGATTCCACCGGACGCATCGCCTGCTGACACCCTAAGAGCCTGGAACAAGATCGAAAAGATTCGCCGGGAAATCCTGGCAGGTAAGAGCTTTCGCGAAGCCGCAATTGAATATTCTGAGGATCCGTCTGCGCGGGATCAAAAAGCCGTTCCCGGACTACGGCCAGCCAAAAAAGGAAACGGTGGGGATTTGGGCTATTTCACAGTTTTCAATATGGTTTATCCCTTTGAAACTGCGGCCTACAACACCCCGGTTGGACAGGTTTCGCAACCGATACGTACCCGTTATGGTTACCATCTGATAAAAGTAACAGACAAGCGGCCTGCTATGGGTGTTGCGCAAGTAGAGCATATTTTCATCGGGATGAAATCCAATGCTTCAGCTGCTGATTCTGCAAAGAAAGCAAAGGAAATTGAAGCCATATATCAGAAAATCAAGGACGGCATGCCCTTTGAAAAGGCAGCCAAAATTTATTCCCAGGACAAGGGGTCTTCCTATTTAGGGGGGCTGCTGCCTAAGTTCACATCAGGACGGATTGTTCCGCAATTTGTCATTCAAGTCGACTCATTAAAGCCTGGAGAAATTTCCAAACCTTTTCAAACCATTTATGGGTTTCACATCATAAAACTGATCAGCCGAAAAACGCTGGGAAATTTCAAAGAGGAAGAGTCGTATCTGAAGACCAAAATCGAAAGTGACCAAAGAAGCCGTTTAAGCAAACTGGCCGTGATTGAGAGGCTCAGGAAAGAAGATCATCTGGAAATTATTCCCAAAGCGAAAACACAGATGATAGAAGTGCTGACAAAGAGACTGAAACAAGGAAAGATAACTGCAGACAGCTTGAAATTCCTCAAATCATCGTTGATGACAATCGGGAAAGTGAATCCCCAGCGCTTTGATCAGCATGATTTCGTAACCTATTTGGCACAGCATCAGAACAGCATTAACACCAACGGCGACATCGAAGTGCAGTTAGCAAAGATGTTTGATAATTTCACGGATGAAAAACTCATCGATTACGAAAAGGCGAACCTGGGACTTCATCACCCCGGTTTTGAAAGTCTGATGCAGGAGTATCACGACGGGATCCTGCTTTTTAACCTAACGGATAAAATGGTATGGTCGAAAGCTACTCAGGACACGGCAGGTTTGAGAAAATATTATACAGCGCATCGTAACAAATATCAATGGAACCCTCGTGTGGAAGCCATTATTATGAAGACTTCACGAAACCGGATCGGCGATCTGGAATCGGCACTGAAAGTATATACGGACCTCCCTTCCATGGAAAAGGCCATTGCACGCAGAGAAATACCAGGATTTAGTAATTTAGAGGTCGATTCGGGATACTATGAAAAGGGGGATGAACAGATCACGGATCAGGTTAAATGGGTAAAAGGATTGTCCAAGCCGGTATTCGAAAACGGGAAAACCAGTGCTGCGCTGGTCCTGATTGAGAAAATTCTGCCGGCAGGCCCGAAATCATTTAAAGATGCTACCGGACTCGTCATCGCAGATTATCAGGATTTGTTGCAAAAGCAATGGATCAGTGAGTTGAGAAAAAAATATCCGGTACACATCAACCAGAAAGTGCTGCGAAAGCTGGAGAAGAAATATCCTGTAAAGAAATAAAAAATGTCAGGTTTGCTGCAAATAAAAGAAAACAACGGTTCTGCCGGAACGAGAAAGACTTTCATGTTTTTTCTGGTTCTGATTCTGGGGTTTCTGACAGTTCTTTCAGGAGGTTGCAAGCGACACGGCACAAAGGACAACATTCCGCTGGCCAAAGTCGGCGACAAATACCTGTACCAGTCCGACTTGGAAGGGCTTATTCCCAAGGGGACCAAAACCAATGACAGCATTTTGATTTCGCACAGTTATATTAACAAATGGGTTCAGGCCCAACTCCTTCTGCGGGAAGCCGAGAACAATCTGCCTCCCGACAAACTGGATTTCGGGAAACAGCTCGAAGAATACAGAAACTCTCTCATCATTTATCATTATGAAACGGAATACGTAAAACAACATCTGGATACGGTGGTTTCAGACAACAACATCAAAGAATATTATCAGAGTCATTTGAAAGATTTCCAGCTCAAGCAGAACATTGTAAAGGTAGTCTATGCCGTGGTGAACAAAAAAAATGACAAGGGGAAAAAGCTGGAGTATGTATTCCGCAAGATCTTTCGGTTACCCGACAGTATTTTGCTGGATTCGTTGGATCGGTATGCCCCCACCCGTGCATTGACCTACTCCACCGATACAAACACATGGATCCCTTTCAATGAAGTTTTGAAAGTGATTCCCATTGAAACCTATAATCAGGAACTTTATTTAAAAAATCACCGAATAATCTTCATTACTGATGCAGAGAATGATTATCTGCTTAAATTTGTCAACTTTAAGATTAAAGATGAAACTTCACCTCTTGATCTAGAGAGCAGGTTTATACGAAGCATTATCCTGAACATGAGAAAAAAGCTCTTAATCAATAACTTGCAACAGGAAATTTATGATCAAGCAAAAAAACAAAAGGAATTTGAGATATTTTAATATGGCTAAAACTAACGGTAAATTATTTTCAACAGCGAAAGCAATCACCCTGACAGGGATTTTGTCGCTGCTTTTCATGTTTCCTGTAAACACATTTGCCCAGGAAACATCCACAAAAACAGAAAAACAATCTCAGGGGAAAATTATCGATCAGGTAGTTGCAGTTGTTGGCAACAGTGAAATTTTGGAATCGGATTTGGTAAATCAATATCTAAACGCCAGAATGCAGGGCAACATTCAGGGGACTGAACAACAGATGAAATGCAGCATTCTTGAAAGTCTTCTTTATTCGAAACTCATGCTGGCACAGGCGCAATTCGATAGCCTTACTGTGGACCAAACCCAGGTGACTGCTGAGCTGGAAGCTCGTATTTCGACTTTCATCAACCGGTTCGGTAGTCAGGAAGCCATGGAAAAATATTATGGAAAAAGTATGGAGGACATCAAATCCGAACTGCATGACATCATCAAAGACCAGCTTCTTTCCCAACAGGTACAGCAAAAAATTATTTCCAACGTAACCGTGACTCCGTCCGAGGTATCAGATTTTTACAAAAGCCTTCCTAAAGACAGTATCCCGTTAATCAAAACCGAATATGTGATCCGCCAGATCGTGTTGTCACCTCCTGTCTCAGTAGAAGAAAAACTTCGGGTTAAAAAAGAATTACTGGAGCTGCGCAAAAGGATATTAAACGGAGAAAGTTTTTCCACCATGGCCATCCTGTATTCAGAGGATCCGAATTCCGCAAAAAAAGGCGGGGAATTAGGTTTTTTTGGGCCCGGACAGTTGTACCCGCAATATGAAGCAGCTGCCCGCAAACTAGAACCAGGACAAATCTCTGACGTCGTTGAAACTAAAGCCGGTTATCACATCATTCAGATGATCGCCAAGAAAGGGGATTATTTCAACACGCGACATATTCTGTTGATCCCCAAGGTGTCACCCCTGGCCTTGCAAAAAGCCAAAGACAAACTTGATTCCATTGCAAAGC
Organism: uncultured Lentimicrobiaceae bacterium; assembly: GCA_964456625.1. Classification (GTDB taxonomy): domain Bacteria; phylum Bacteroidota; class Bacteroidia; order Bacteroidales; family F082; genus Sulfidibacterium. The sequence goes on from CAYWBO010000043.1 coordinate 16,657, forward strand.
TGATACGTTCCGATTCGATGAGCTTTGACGAAGCCGTCAAAAAATTCTCACAGGGTCCCGACAAAAACAGCGGCGGCTACATGTTAAACCAGCAGACTGGCGGTGTTGAATTTCAAGGTGAACAGTTGGATCCTCAGGTTTCATTTACGATCAGCAACATGAAACAAGGCGAAATATCCAATGCCGTACCATTTAAGACTGATGATAACAAAGATGCTTTCCGCATTCTTTATCTTGAAAAAAAGATCGAATCGCACCGCGCCAACCTGAAAATGGACTACAATAAAATTGAGAAATGGGCACTGATGGATAAACAGCAAAAAGCGATTGACAACTGGATCAACGACAAAGCTCAGAATACCTATATCCGGATCAACGAAGCATACCACTCGTGCGATTTCAAGCACAACTGGATTAAAAAGAAATAGTCGAAAACCGGTTATTATTTATTGACTTCCTGAATGAAAATTTCATTCAGTGAGGGAAGAATTTCCCGGAAAGAAGTTACCGCCACCTGCGGCAATGCGGCATTGAGTAGTTGATTTGATGAGAATCCCTTTCCATCTGTGATTTTGATCTGATCGTAGCGGATTCCGTTTTTCTCCTGAGACGCCAGTCGCACAAAGTGACTTTCATCCAGTTGCAGCGTTGTGGCAGACGGATAGCCCAATTCAAAAACATGTGACTTAAACTGTTGTTTAATGTCATGTAATGCGCCAGAAAGTACTTTCTTCCCTTTATTGATCAAAGCTATTTTATCACACAGCTCCTCTACGGAAGCCATGTTGTGCGTCGAAAATATTATAGTAGCTCCCTGATTTCTCAGGTTAAGAATTTCGTCTTTTAAAAGGTTCACATTGATGGGGTCGAAACCACTGAAAGGTTCGTCGAATATCAGCAACTTGGGTTCATGCAGGATTGTAACAATAAACTGAAGTTTTTGCTGCATTCCTTTTGAAAGTTCTTCAACTTTCTTGTTCCACCAGGAACCGATCTCATATTTTTCAAACCAGAACTTCAGTTTTTTTCTGGCTTCTGCAGCACGGACACCTTTCAATTGGGCCAGGTACATTGCCTGTTCCCCTACCTTCATCTTCTTGTAAAGACCTCTTTCCTCAGGCAAATAGCCAATCTTGATAATGTCCTTTTGTGAGATGGGGTTCCCGTTCAACAAAACTTTTCCCTCATCAGGCATGCTGATCAGATTGATAATCCGGATTAGCGTCGTTTTTCCTGCACCGTTGGGTCCCAGCAACCCATAAATTGACTGTTCAGGTACCTCCAGGCTTACGTCATCGAGCACCTTTTGCTTATCAAAACTCTTTGAAATGCCGATTACCTGAAGTTTGGTCATAGGCTATGAAAAAAACTCTCTCATCCGGTCAAAATAGCTTCTGTCCTGAGAGGTTGGGTTCGGTTTAAAATTCTGCGATGCGCTCAGATTCTCCAATGCTTTCTTTTCTTCATTGGATAAATTCCTTGGTGTCCAGACGTTCACATTGATCAACAGATCTCCTTTACCGTACCCATTGATATCCGGAACGCCTTTACCTTTCAACCGGAGTACTTTTCCCCCCTGTGTTCCCGATGGGATCTTGACTTTCACTTTTCCATCCACGGTAGGAACCTCCACACCGGTTCCCAAAGCTGCATCGGGGAAGCTAATGTACAAATCGTACAAAAGATTGCTTCCGTCACGCTTCAGTTCCGGATCGGGTTCTTCTTCAACGAAAATGATCAAATCTCCCGGGATACCACCCCGGGCTGCAGCATTTCCTTTTCCACTCATGCTAAGCTGCATGCCATTGCTGACTCCAGCCGGAATTTTTATATTGATGACTTCCTCTGATTTCACGATCCCGTCACCGTGGCAAACCTTACATTTGCTGGTGATGACTGTTCCTTCTCCATCGCATTGCGGACAGGTAGAAGAAGTCTGCATCTGCCCCAGAAAAGTACTGGTGATCCTGGTAACATGACCAGTACCATGACAGGTGGGACAAGTTGAAGGACGGCTACCCTTTTCAGCGCCAGTTCCGCTACACTCATCGCAGGGAACGTATTTTCTGATCTTGATCTTCTTCTCCACACCATGGGTTACTTCTTCCAGGTTCAGTTTCACACGGACCCGCAAATTGGAACCACGGTTCACCCTTTGACGACTACCACCAAAACCTCCGCTACTAAAACCACCTCCTCCAAAACCAAAGTGGCCACCGAAAATATCCCCGAAATGGCTGAAAATATCTTCCATGCTCATCCCGCCACCGCTGAATCCGTTTCCGGCAGCACCACGTACCCCATCATGTCCAAAACGGTCATAACGGCTCCGCTTTTCCTCATTACTCAACACCTCGTAAGCTTCGGCAGCTTCCTTAAACTTTTCCTCGGCTTCTTTATTATCGGGATTCTTGTCCGGGTGATATTTCAACGCCAGCTTCCGGTATGCCTTTTTTATTTCTGACAAATCAGCATTTCTGGAAACACCCAGCACATCGTAATAATCTCGTTTACTCATCTCAATTTCTCTCTTTCGAATTAATTAGCTCTTGAGCTTTAACATCCAGCAACTTATCCTTACACCTTACTGTCCCACGACAACTTTAGCAAAGCGTAATATCTTTCCATTCAACAAATACCCTTTTTGGATGACATCCACCACTTTGCCCTTCATATTATCTGAAGGCGCAGGAATATTGGTGATGGCTTCCATAAAATCAGTGTCAAATGCCTTATTTTGAACCTCCATCAGCTCCAGCCCTTTTTGCTTTAGAATATTCATCAGTTTGTTATAGATCAGCTGAATGCCTTGTTTGGCCTCCTGGCTAAGCTGATGATCTTCAAACGCCTGAATGGCACGCTCCAGATCATCCACAACGGCCAGTGTTTCCAAGATCAGCTCTTTGGAAGCTGACATTTGAAGCTCGATTCGCTCTTTCATGGTTCTCTTCCGGTAATTATCAAATTCGGAATAGAGCCTTAAATATTTATCATTTAACTCCTCTAACTGATCTTCCAGTTCCTTGATTCTCTTTTGAGAGCCGGATTTTTTTGATTTTTTTGATGATTTTTCGTCTTCAGCATCCTCATCTACCGGGATTTCTTTTACTTCCTGTTTCTCAAAAGTCACGTCTTCAACACCCTCTTCCTGTTGCTTGTTCCGGATATCCTTCTCTTCTTGTTTGTTTGTCATTTTCAAGCTTCTTTTAAATTCCTTAAGTTGGATACAAATTATTTGCCATGCAGGTTCAGCGGCCAAATTGGCAGCATCCCAGCAGAACCGCTGACATTATTTTTTGCAAAAGTAAATTAAAATGCAACCAAAAACGACATTACATTCAGGTTACAACTCCAGGTGCCCGTTGGACGAAAAATATCAGGGAATTCTTTCAATATCAGCACCAAGCTTACGAAGTCTTTCTCCAATGTGCTGATAACCACGGTCGATCTGTTCGACGTTATTGATAACGCTGGTACCTTCTGCGGAAAGTGCTGCGATGAGCAACGCAACACCGGCGCGAATATCCGGAGAAGTCATGCTGATGCCTCTTAGCGGTAGGCTACCGCCCAGTCCTACAACTGTTGCACGGTGCGGATCGCAGAGGATGATGCGTGCGCCCATATCGATGAGTTTATCCACAAAAAACAAACGGCTTTCAAACATTTTTTGATGGATCAAAACACTTCCGTTTGCCTGGGTGGCTACCACAAGCACAATACTGATCAGGTCAGGCGTAAAACCTGGCCAGGGCGCATCGGCAATGGTCATAATGGAACCATCGATGAAAGTTTCGATGGCATAACCGTCCTGTGCCGGCACCAGAATATCTTTTCCTTTCTGCTCGACTTTGACGCCGAGTTTTCTGAAAACCTGGGGGATGACACCCAGATCTTCCAGCAACACATTTTCAATCGTAATTTCCGAATGAGTCATGGCCGCCATCCCAATGAAACTCCCCACCTCAATCATATCGGCCAGTAAGGTGTGGGTTGTACCTTTCAGACTATCAACACCATTGATTGTCAACAAATTGGAGCCAATACCATTGATTCTTGCTCCCATCCGGTTCAACATTTTGCAAAGCTGAACGATATAAGGTTCACAAGCCGCATTAAAGATGGTAGTGGTACCTTCAGCCATCACGGCAGCCATCACGATGTTAGCCGTACCAGTAATGGACGCTTCATCCAGCAGCATGTAGTTTCCCCTGAGTTTATCCACAGAGACTTCGAACCGTCTGGCGGCTTCATCGTAATTAAAATTAACACCCAGCTTTTCCAGTCCGTTGAAGTGGGTATCCAATCTCCGGCGACCAATTTTATCGCCGCCCGGTTGCGGAATGACGCCTTTGCCATAACGTGCCAGCAGCGGACCCAGGATCATGATACTCCCCCGTATGCTGGTGGCTTTCCGTGTGAAATCGTCAGAATAGAGATAATCCAGGTTGAGGTTTTCCGCTTTAAAGCGATACGATTGCTCCGACAACCTTTCCACCTCTGCTCCCAATCCGCCAATCAGTTCGATCAGGCGATTCACATCACTGATATCAGGAATATTGTTGATAACAACCTCCTCCGGGGTTAAAAGTGTCGCACAAACGATCTGCAAGGCTTCATTCTTTGCTCCTTGCGGGCTAATGGAACCCCGTAAAGGTTTTCCTCCGACGATCTTAAAAGAAGCCATCGTTACTTGTTTTTGCGGCCTTTATTGGAGTGTGGGTTGTTGTTTTTACCTTTTTGGTTACTGATCTTTTTACGCTTGGCCGTTTTGTTGGAAGAAAGAATGTCGGAAACAGCAACCAGGGTATCGTCTTCCTTGAGTTTCAGTTTCCCTTCAGAAAGTTCTTCCAGGTGAGCCAAAATCAGTTCATCGCTGACAGAGTCGCGGTTCCAGCTCAGATAAGACCGTTTCATGTAATTGGCAATCATTCTTACCATCTCTTCTTTTTCCGGTCCTTCTTCCCTTATAATCGCCTGATGAATCATTTTCTCCAGATTCAAGCCGTAATGTTTAAACCGGATATGATCTTCACTGTATGGAAGTCTTTCCGGGCGGCTGTAAACATCCTTCTTTTCCGGAGGAGAAAACGGGCCATCCACATCCAGTTTGAAATCGGAAATGATATATAAATGGTCCCAAAGACGGTGCTCGAAATCATTAGTAACTTTGATCTGCGGATTCATATTGGCCATCACATCAACGATGTGTTTTGCCAATACAAGGCGGACTTCACGGTTTTCAACCGAAACGGCATAATTTACCATTTTCTGAACATTACGTCCATATTCGGGAATGGCCATGATTTCTCGCGAAGTGTTATATTCCATGTTTTATGTGGTTTGAGCTATCGCTAAATTTTTTGGATAGGATGAGCATTACAGGCAGAATTCCAATTTTATAAAATGCCCAGATTCTCTCTTGGCAAAATTAAATAAAATATTCTTTAACAGAACACAAGCCGTGAATTTTGCCGAATCGAAAGATTACTTCCCCGCAACAAAAAATGTCCTAAATTTATCAGGCGACATCTATTACGTTACAGCTAAGCCTAATTAGTTTTAAACCGGAAGTTGACTTTTTTCAAATCTTCATTTGCCTGAGTAATCTTATTCTTAAGATTACTCTTGTATTCTTCCACTTTTTTCATGATCTTTTCATCCGTGAAAGATAAGATCTGAGCTGCCAGGAGTGCTGCATTGGTGGCATTGTTGATCCCGACAGTAGCTACTGGAATTCCGGGAGGCATCTGTACGATAGCCAGCAAAGCGTCCATCCCGTCCAGGCTGGCATTGATAGGCACCCCAATTACGGGGATGGTGGTCATCGAGGCAATTACACCGGGTAAATGCGCTGCCATACCGGCTCCGGCAATAATCACTTTCACACCTCTTTCTTTGGCTCCCATTGCAAAATCAGCCACTGCCTCCGGTGTACGGTGGGCCGAAAGTGCCTGTATATCGAATGGGATCTCCATCTCATCGAAGATCAAAGCGGCTTTTTCCATAACCTTCATATCCGAAGTGCTTCCCATTATTATACTAACAATTGGTTTCATAGAAATCATTTATAAATGCAAAAGTAAGAAATTACCAAAACCTTTCCTGAAGCCAGGTTTTTAAAAATTCACAAAAATCGTTTTAAATTTCTGTTTTGTATGACTTTAAAATTAAGCCTAAATGTTATCTTTGTTGGCTATTCTAAACCAATTTTTAAAATGGCACAAATTACAGTCCTTGATAAAACTTTTGAACCGTATATTACATATCCACAAATAGAAACGGCCGTTCAAAAAATAGCAGAACAGATGGAAAAAGATATGAGTGGGAAAAATCCGCTCTTTCTCGTTATTCTGAACGGAGCTTTTATGTTTGCCGGCGACTTATTCAAAAATCTAAACTTCCCTGCTGAAATTTCATTCATCAAAGTAGCCTCCTATTCCGGAACGCAGAGCACCGGGGAGGTTAAGAAATTAATTGGCATTAATGAAAACCTGGAAGGAAGAACTGTGGTCTTGATCGAAGATATTGTAGACTCCGGGAATAGCATGGAAAAAATTTTAGAGTATCTGGCTTCGGAAAAAACTTCCGATATTAAAATTGCCACTTTGCTGTTTAAGCCTGCTGCCTATAAAAAGCATTTCAAAATTGATTATGTCGGTTTTGAAATTCCCAATGACTTTATTGTTGGTTACGGACTGGATTATAACGGACAAGCACGTAATTTTAAAGATATTTATAAAATCGTCCAATAAAACAATATTTTTATCATGTTGAATATCGCACTATTCGGCCCTCCCGGGGCGGGCAAGGGGACGCAGTCCAAAAAGCTCCTCGAAAAATATAACCTCACCTACATTTCTACCGGCGATATGTTGCGTTCGGAAATTGCAGAAGGTTCCGATCTGGGCATGAAAGCTAAATCCATCATCGAAAAAGGCGGTTTGGTGGATGATGAGTTGATCATCCAACTGATCGAGAAAAAGATCAAGACCAATCCGGATTCCAGGGGAATCCTCTTCGACGGATTTCCGAGAACAACGGTTCAGGCTTATATTCTGGAGGGCCTTTTACTCAGACTGAACTCCTCTTTGAATTGTATGATCAGCCTGGAGGTCCCGGAGAAAGAACTTGTCAACAGATTATTGCTGCGCGCCAAGGAATCGGGCCGTTCAGATGACTCCATGGAAGTTATCAAGGTAAGATTGAAGGAATACGAAGAAAAGACCAAACCCGTGGCCGATTTCTATGCGAAAAAGAATAAATACTATCCATTGAATGGTGTCGGGAATATCGATGATATTTTTGAAAACATCGACGCTATCATCAATAAAACCAAAACCAAAGCCCAAACGAATCTTATCCTCCTAGGAAAACCGGGCGCAGGAAAAGGCACGCAGGGCAACCTGCTGGCCGAGGAACTGGGACTGGTATATATTTCAACAGGGAAAATGATGCGCCAGGAAATCAAAGATGGTACTGAAATCGGAAAACTGGCCAAACCCTATATGGATAAAGGAGAAATCGTTCCGGACGAAATTCCGATTCAGCTTATTGAAAGAATGATCAACAACAACCCGCACGCCAATGGGTTCATATTCAAAGGATTCCCAAGAACATTGATACAAGCTTATATACTCGACGGATTACTTCAGCGGGTAAACATGTCCGTTTCAGCGCTCGTGGACATGAAAATTTCAACGCTGGAAGCCATCAAGCGTCTTTCCGACAGAGCCAAAACTCCCAAAGCCCGACCTTACGACCACGCAACGGAACTCATCATCAACCGTCTGGAACAATACAGGGATAAAACCCTTCCGGTGATCGACTTTTATAAGAACCAGGGGAAATATTATTCCATAAAAGCCGATGGAAATGAATCGGAAGTCTTCCTGAGATTAAAGGCCAAGACCATTGATGTTTTCAAGGAAAATTATTGATTGGAATCAAACGCACAGATACTAAAAAAGCTGTCCGCCAAAGGCGGACAGCTTTTTTATTTTTTCACTTATTTACGGCCAGCGAAACAACCGGGAAATGAGGTTATGAAACAAAATTAATCTGTGTAATAACCTTTTTCTTTAGCTTCCTTCAAAGCATTGAAAATCCCTTTTTTGTTGATCGTTCTAAGGCCGGCGGCTGATACTCTCAACGTGACCCACTCATCGGTTTCAGGAACATAAAACCTTTTGGTATGAAGATTCGGATGAAATTTTCTTTTGGTTTTGATATTTGAGTGAGAAACATTGTTTCCGCTGATCACTTTCTTTCCTGTTATCTGACAAATTCTTGACATGGCTGTTCGTTTTATTCTTGTACGAAAAATGGAGTGCAAAGAACGGAATATTTTTTCAATTATTCAAACGA
>CAYWBO010000044.1:0-6798 GCA_964456625.1 uncultured Lentimicrobiaceae bacterium
ATTCTTAATGATTGTCATGCTGCATTACAAATGCAGGAAAAAATCCGTCCTCGTTTCAAACGAGGACGATTACAGAGATTGCTTCTTCTTCGCCTTCAGCGAAATCATTGCAATGACGATTGAGGCCGTAGTGATGCCATGCATGGCGTCACTATGGCGAAGCACCTCTTTTGAACTCCACGAGAGGCAAAATTCAGGGTATCACGCACGGTTTTTATCTCGTGTTGCGGTGGTTATTTCGGTTTACTTCCCTACTTTTGTTGTGAAAATAGTTTCAGGGTGATGAAGCTAAAGGATTGGAGATTATGGCGATTTTAATAGAAAACATCAAAAAACTGGTTCAGACCGAAACCAACCCAAAGCTTTGTGCACGCGGAAAGGAAATGGCGGCGGTGGAGTCGATTGAGGATGCCTGGCTGCTGATTCAGGACGGAAAGATCGCGGATTTTGGGGCGATGAAGACCCTGAACCGGGACTCCATACGCCCGGAAAATAAAAAACTTGAGGTGATCGATGCCCGCGGGAAAATGGTGTTCCCTTCGTTTGTGGATTCCCATACCCATTTGGTGTATCCGGCTTCGCGCGAGATAGAATACATCGACAAGATCAAGGGCTTTTCTTATGAGGAGATTGCCCGCCGGGGCGGCGGAATCCTGAATACCGCAAGGCGGATGAAAGAAATTTCGGAAGAAGCACTGTACGAAGTTTCACTGGAACGGACCAAAGAAATCATGCAATACGGGACCGGGGCCGTCGAGATCAAAAGCGGCTATGGACTCTGCCTTGAAAGCGAGCTGAAAATGTTGCGGGTCATCAAAAGGCTGAAAGAGCATTCGCCGCTGACCATCCGCGCGACTTTTCTGGCTGCCCATGCCGTACCCGACGAATACAAAGGCCGGCAGGGCGATTATGTGGATCTGATCGTCAACGAAATGATGCCCCAGGTGGCGGAAGAAAAGCTGGCAGACTTTGTTGATGTTTTTTGCGACCGGGGATTTTTTACGCCGGAGGAGACAAAGAAGATCTTGGAAGCAGGACAGAAATACGGATTGCGGGGAAAGATCCACGCCAACGAATTGTATTATTCGGGCGGGGTTCAGGCCGGAGTGGAATTCAATGCCCTTTCTGTGGACCATCTGGAATATGTCGGCGATGAGGAGATCTCCGCTTTGTTGAATTCTGAAACCATGCCCACCGTGTTGCCGGGCGCCGCTTTTTTCCTGGGCATGAAATATGCGCCGGCCCGTGCGATGATAGACGCCGGACTGCCGGTGGCCATGGCCAGCGACTTTAATCCAGGTTCCTCGCCGTCGGGCAACATGCAGTTTATCCTTTCCATGGCCAGCATTGCTTACCGCTTGCTGCCGGAGGAAGGCATCAATGCCACAACACTGAATACGGCTTACGCCATGGGGTTAAGCCGTGAGCTGGGAAGCATCGCCAAAGGCAAGATCGCCAATGTGTTTATCACCAAAGAGATCCCGACGATGGAATTTATGCCTTATGCTTACGGAAGCAACAAGGTGGAAACTGTGATATTAAACGGCAAAAAAATTGAATTATAAAATACTAATCTCAAAAACAGTTTTCTCGTTATGAAGCAAATCATTGAATGCGTGCCTAATTTCAGCGAAGGCCGGGATATGACAGTCATCAAACAGATCACGGATGAAATGGAAAAAGTGGAAGGTGTTAAACTGCTCGACGTGGATCCCGGTGCTGCCACCAATCGAACGGTAGTGACTTTTGTAGGAGAACCGGAGGCTGTGATCGAAGCTGCCTATCGCGCCATCGACAAAGCCCGTGAGGTGATTGATATGCGCCATCACAAAGGAGAGCATCCGCGTTTTGGTGCCACCGATGTCTGTCCGTTGGTGCCGGTATCCAACATCACCATGGAGGAAACGGTGGAATATGCCCGCAAACTGGCGGAGCGCGTGGGAAAAGCGCTGGGTGTTCCCGTGTATTGCTATGAAAATGCGGCTTTCAAACCGGAAAGAAGAAACCTGGCCCACTGCCGGTCGGGAGAATATGAAGGTCTGGCCGAGAAATTTGCCGATCCGCAATGGAAACCTGATTTCGGTCCCGCCGAATTCACCGATCAGGTGGCGGGAAGCGGCGTTACTGCCATCGGTGCCCGTGATTTTCTGGTGGCTTACAACGTGAACCTGAATACGACTTCCACACGGCGCGCCAATGCCATCGCTTTTGACATCCGCGAACGTGGACGTGCCAAAAGGGAAGGAGATCCAATCACAGGGAAAATTGTAAAAGACGAAAAAGGAAATCCGGTGATGATCCCGGGTTCGCTGAAGGCGACCAAAGCCATCGGCTGGTACATCGAGGAATACGGCATCGCCCAGATATCCATCAACCTGACCAACATCAACATCACGCCGGTGCATGTGGCTTTTGATGAAGTCTGTAAAAAAGCACAGGAGCGCGGGATCCGCGTGACGGGTTCGGAACTGGTGGGCCTCATCCCGCTGAAAGCCATGCTGGATGCCGGACGTTATTTCCTGAAAAAACAACAGCGTTCTCTGGGTGTGGATCAGGATGAACTCCTGAAAATCGCCATCAAGTCGCTGGGACTGGACGATCTGAAACCTTTCAATCCCAAAGAAAAGATCATCGAATTCCTGCTGGAAGAACCCGGAAAGAAGCTGGTGGACATGAACCTGACGGCTTTTGCCAACGAAACGGCTTCGGAATCTCCGGCGCCGGGCGGCGGCTCCATTGCTGCCTATGTGGGCGCTTTGGGCGTTTCGCTGGGAACCATGGTCGCCAACCTTTCCTCCCACAAACGCGGCTGGGACGACCGCTGGGAAGCGTTCTCCGATACCGCTGTAAAAGGTCAGGCGCTGAAAGACGAACTGTTGCATTTGGTGGATGAAGACACCAAAGCCTTTAACCGGATCCTGGAGGCTTTCGGACTGCCCAAGAAAACCGAGGAAGAAAAGAAATTCAGGCAGCAGGAAATTGAAGAAGCCTCCAAACACGCCATGGAAATTCCTTTTAGCGTGATGGAGAAATCCTATGCTTCGATGGCGGTGATGCGTGCCATGGCCGAGAACGGAAATCCCAACTCGGTTTCCGATGCCGGTGTGGGCGCCTTATGTGCCCTGGCGGCTGTGGAAGGGGCTTTCCTGAATGTGAAAATCAATGCAGGCGGTATTCACGATCAGCAGTTTAAAGAAGATCTGCTGAAACGGGGAAATGAGATCCTGGAGCAAGCCCGGAATTGCCGGCACGAGATCCTGGAAACCGTGGAACAAAAAATACAGGCGTTGAATTAAAATTCTTTCAAAAAGAGATTTTTTGTTACTTTAAGTCAGTTAAATTTGCATCCTTAAAAGGTTTAACTATGCTGACGACTTTTCTATTGTATTTCACCTCTTTTTTCACCCTGATGAACCCGCTGGGCGCGGTTCCCGCATTTCTCGGACTCACCGACAGGATGGGGCGGAAAGAACAGAAAGCAACGGCTAACAGGGGGATGATCACCGCTTTTCTGATATTGGTGCTGTTTGCTTTCCTGGGCAAATATGTGTTCGAGTTTTTTAATATTTCCATTGCCGGATTGAAAGTGGTGGGAAGTGTGATCTTTTTCATCATGGGTTACGACATGCTGAATTCCAAGGTCGGGCGTATGAAAACAACCAGCGGAAATAGTGAAGATGACCCGGATGATATGGTGGGTGATGTGGCTATTACACCGCTGGGCATTCCGCTGATCGCCGGCCCGGGTTCCATAACCAACGCCATGGTGCTGATGGGCGAAAGCCCATCCTGGATCGACAAAGGACTCGTAATCCTTTCTATCTTGGTGGTTTCCATCCTGGGACTGATTATTTTGAGGAGTTCTTCTGCGATTCTAAAAATATTGGGAAGGCAGGGGACTAAGATCATGACCAAGCTGATGGGATTGATCCTGATGATCATAGCCGTGGAGTTTTTCTTCTCAGGGATCACACCGTTTGTAAAAGCCATGCTTCATTAATATTTTCCTGAAAAGAGAGTAATGGATAAAAGCAAAAAACACTGATTTTAAAAGTATTTAAAATCAGGTAGATATAAATTGAACGCGGTACACTGAAAAAAAATAACAAAAATTAGGATTATATGGCAGGAGTTTGTATTTTTGCCGTCCAAAAAAATTAAAAGCGATTCACGATGGCTAAGAAAAATAAAGACGCGAGAGTTCAGGTTATTCTGGAGTGCACCGAGCACAAAAAGAGTGGCTTGCCGGGAACATCAAGGTACATTACTACCAAGAACAAAAAGAACACCCCTGACCGCATGGAGTTGAAAAAATACAACCCCATTTTAAAGAAAATGACTATTCACAGAGAAATAAAATAATTGAACCATGGCTAAGAAAACAGTTGCATCATTACAATCTGCAGGAAAAGACTTTGCAAAAGTGATTAAAATGGTAAAAAGTCCTGCCAGCAAAGCTTATACCTTTAAAGAAGAAATCATCCCAACTGACCAGGTTAAAGATTATTTTGCAAAAAAATAAACCTGATCTTTCGGGTAAACTTTTAAAAAGCTTTTTCCTGAACGGGGAGAGCTTTTTTTGTTTTTAAACTTTATTTGATCTTTCAGTTACAGATAAATATCAGCAATCATGGGCCTGTTCTCTTTTTTATCTAACAAGCAGCAGAAGGAAGACCTTGACAAAGGGCTTGAGAAAACACGGCAGAGTGTCTTTGCTAAAATCTCGAAAGTGGTTGCCGGCAAATCGAAAGTCGATGACGACGTTTTGGATAATCTGGAGGAGGTGCTGGTGACATCGGATGTGGGCGTTGAGACGACCTTGAAGATCATCGACCGCATCGAAAAACGGGTGGCCCGGGATAGATATCTGGGGGCCGACGAGCTGAATCAGATACTGAAGGAGGAAATCGCCGGGCTTTTGCAGGAAAACAACAGCGGCGATGGGGTGGATTTCGAACTTCCGAAAGAGAAAAAACCCTACATCATTCTCGTCGTCGGCGTGAACGGGGTGGGCAAAACAACCACCATCGGAAAGCTGGCTTATAATTTCAAAAGGGTCAATAAAAAAGTGATACTGGGTGCTGCCGACACGTTCCGGGCCGCAGCGGTCGATCAGCTGACCATCTGGTCGGAACGCGTGGGCGTTCCCATCATCAAACAGCAGATGGGTTCCGATCCGGCGTCTGTGGCTTATGATACGGTTAAATCTGCTATTTCTCAGGATGCCGACGTGGCCATCATCGATACGGCAGGACGACTCCATAACAAAGTAAATCTGATGAACGAGCTCACCAAGATCAAACGGGTCATGCAAAAGCTTATTCCGGATGCCCCGCATGAAGTACTGCTGGTCCTGGATGCCTCCACCGGGCAAAATGCCATCGAGCAGGCACGGCAGTTTATGACCGCTACGCAGGTGAATGCCATGGCGTTGACCAAGCTCGACGGTACCGCCAAAGGCGGTGTCGTGATCGGCATTTCAGATACTTTTAAAATTCCCGTAAAATATATCGGTGTGGGTGAAAAAATGGAAGACCTTCAGGTTTTTAACCGCAAAGAATTTGTAGAGACCCTGTTCTCATAATTCTCTTCTCATTTTCATGAAAAAGCAAACGGTAAATGTGGTAACACTGGGTTGTTCCAAAAACCTGGTCGATTCGGAGGCCCTGATGCGGCAACTGGACCACAGATACCAGGTCGTTCATGATTCCGACCAACCTTCAGACATTGTAGTAATCAACACCTGCGGATTTATCCAGGATGCCAAAGAGGAATCCGTGGATATGATCCTATCGGCAATTGAAACCAAGAAAGCAGGAAACCTGAAAAAGATCGTGGTGACGGGGTGTCTCTCGCAGCGGTACAAAAAGGAATTGAAAGAGGAGATGGGAGAGGTGGATGCTTTTTTTGGTGTGAATGACCTGCCTGAGATCCTGAAAACGCTGGAAGTGGATTTCAAAAAAGAGCTGATTGGCGAACGTCTGCTGACAACACCATCGCATTACGCTTATTTGAAAGTTTCGGAAGGCTGCGACCGGAAATGCGCTTTCTGTGCCATCCCATTGATTCGAGGGAAACACATCTCCAAACCTTTCGAAGAAATTCTCACCGAAGCGGAAAACCTGGCTGCTAAAGGAGTGAAAGAAATTCTGCTCATAGCCCAGGATTTGACCTATTACGGACTCGACCTCTATGGAAAAAGACGTATTGCTGAGTTGACGGAAAGAATATCGGAAATCCCGGGCATCGAATGGATCCGTCTGCATTATGCCTATCCGGCAGGTTTTCCTACCGATCTGATCACACTTTTGGAAGAAAATCCAAAAGTTTGCAGCTATCTGGATATTCCGCTGCAACACATCAGCAGTCGCATTCTGAAATCCATGAAACGGGGACTGGACGGTACCGGAACGCTGGAACTGGTCCGTAATCTGAGGAAGCAAATCCCCGCACTGGCATTACGATCAACTTTTATTGTAGGCTATCCCGGTGAGACTGAAGAAGAATTTCAGGAACTGCTGGATTTTGTAAAGGAAACCCGGTTCGACAGGCTGGGGGTGTTTCAATATTCCCCGGAGGAAGATACTTCGGCTTTCGGCCTGAAAGATGATGTCCCGGCCAAGGTGAAACAGGATCGCGAAAACCGGTTGATGGAACTGCAGCAGGAGATATCCCTGGAACTCAATCAGGAAAAAGAGGGCCGCATTTTTAAAGTGCTCATCGACAAGAAGGAAGGTGAATTTTACGTGGGCCGCACCGAATTCGATTCTCCTGAGGTGGATAACGAAGTGCTGATCC
>CAYWBO010000044.1:6898-24636 GCA_964456625.1 uncultured Lentimicrobiaceae bacterium
ATTTAACAGAATCGTAACCAGTAAATTGTTAATCTTGGCATTCGTATTGCAAGCAGGAAGAAAGCAAGAAAACTAATGATAGGTTTTGGTTGATATGGGTCGGGCGACAGTTGTCGCTCGGCCTAATTTTTTTAGTGCCGGCTATAGATATATCACAATCAAAGCTCACAAATATTTCCCTTTTAACAAACGTTTGCAAAAAATATCACAAGGACTTTCCATTTGCACCATCATGAAAGGAAGAATCTTTAATTTTGCCCAAAAGTTACTGCGATGAATATCATTGAAAAGATAATTGCATCTCATGCCGGCAAGAAGCATGTCGGGCCCGGAGAAATTGTAAATATTGAGATTGATGCACGGAGTGCCCGCGATTTTGGCGGCCCTAATGTGGTGAAACACATTGAGGATTTGGGATTGGCTATTGACGATCCATCTAAGACATTTTTTACTTTTGATACCAATCCCACCGGCAGCGATCAGAAATATGCCGCCAGCCAGCAGGTACTGCGGCTTTTTGCCAGGAAACACGGCATCAGGGTCTTCGATATTGACAATGGTATCGGAACCCATACCTTCATCAGGGAAGGGCTGGTATGGCCGGGTTCTACTGCCGTGACCACCGACTCGCACGCCAACATTCTGGGGGCCATCGGTGCTTTCGGGCAGGGTATGGGCGACAAGGACATCGCAGCCGCTTTTCATCAGGGAAAAGTATGGTTTAAAGTTCCACAATCGGCAAAAATTACTTTTACCGGCGAATTTACTCCTAACGTCACGGCAAAAGATGTGGTGCTGAACCTGCTTCATCGTTTTGGTGCCAATTCGTTGCTGGGATATTCCGTGGAGTTTTATGGTGAAGCCGTCGAGAAGCTTACGCTGGATCAGAGGATAACCATTGCTTCCATGGGAACGGAAATGGGCGTGATCATCCTGCTTTTCCCACCCAGTGATGAGATTATGAAATATTGCGAAGCGCGCACGGGAAGAAAGCTGGAAAAAATAGCCGCTGATGATGATGCGGTCTACGAAAAGGAATTTACAATTGATGCGACTGAATTTGTGCCGATGATCAGTCGCCCCGGGAAACCCCATGATACGGTCGATATCAATCTTGAGAAAAAGGTCAAGATTGACTCTGCTTTTGTGGGAAGCTGCACCAACGGAAGGATGGAAGATCTGCGGACGGTGGCCCGGATTTTGAAAAATAAAAAAGTCGCACCGGGAGTGGTGTTCAAGATCGTTCCTACTACGGATGTTATCTGGAAACAGTGTTTGGATGAAGGGCTGATCGAGATATTCAAAAATGCAGGGGCTCTGGTTTCTAACGCCGGTTGCGCTGGATGTGCTGCCGGACAGGTAGGACAGAACGGCCCGGGCGAGGTGACCATCAGCTCTGGAAATCGGAACTTCCCCGGAAAGCAGGGCAAAGGCTTCGTTTACCTGGCCTCCCCGGCGTCGGTGGCAGCATCGGCAGTGGCTGGATATATCACCACAGAGGATGATATCCCGGATATCCCTGCTGTTTTTGAAACGCCTGAAACACTGGACTTCAAAAAACCTGCTAAAGTTCAAAAAGCACCCTCTGATAAGCCGACAGAGGTTCGGGGCCGTGTCTGGATGATCAAAAAAGATAATATTGACACCGATATGATCTTTCATAACAGGTATCTTCAGGTGACGGATCTTGAAAAAATGGGGCAGTATATTTTCGATAATCTGGAAGGTTACGAAGATTTTGCCGGGAAGGCACAGCCCGGTGATGTGGTGATAACCGGAAAGAATTTTGGCTCCGGTAGCTCACGTCAGCAGGCAGTGGATGGCTTCCTCGCATTGGGTATTCATGCCATCCTGGCCGAATCGTTTGGCGCTATTTATGAACGAAATGCCATCAATGCAGCGCTTCCGATCCTGACTTATACGTCGCTGGAAGACATCAATCCTGAGGACGGAGATATGCTGAAAGTGAACTTTATTACGGGGGAAGTGGAAAACGAAACCAAAGGGCTCTCCACGAAAGTGGAACCTTTTTCGGAAGTCCAGCTCGAGATTTACCGCAACGGCGGATTGTTTTAGTTATTGATTCGAAAAGAGATTGAAATGGCAAAGACTGAAATCACAAAAGATATTCTGATAGAAACTTTAGTGGAAGAATATCCTTTTTCCGTCCGTTATCTGATGGAAAAAGGCATCCGTTGCATTATGTGCGGCGAACCGATCTGGGGAACACTGGAAGAAGCGTGCATGGAAAAGAACTTCAGCGAGGAGAAAATTGAAGCCATTGTCACCGAGATGAGATCGCTGGCTAAACATGGCGACGGTGAGCATCCCGATACAAAAATAGATGTGAAGAAGATGGATTAATTCTCACGGCGAAAGCCGGTGCCTGCTCCAGTGGCCATCCACTTGTGTGTATTCCATGCGATGGTGCATCCGGTGACGGCCGCCCTGCCAGAATTCTATTTTTTCAGGAAGCAGCGTGTAACCACCCCAACGCGCTGGACACTCAATGGTCTCGGGATACTTCAGGGTTTCCTGCCTTTGTTTTTCCAGCGCATCAAGGCTTTCAATGATCCGGCTTTGGTTCGAAACCATGGCGCTGATCTGGCTCTCCAACGGGCGCTCCTTAAAGTAAGTAATGGATTGTTCACGACTTAGTTTTCCTACTTTTCCTTCGATGCGGATCTGTCTTTCCAGAAAATTCCAGAAAAACAATAAGCTGGCATACGGATTCGCTTCAAGCTGTTGGCCTTTTTTACTTTGATAATCCGTGTAGAAAGAAAAGCCTTCGGAAGCATCAAAGCCTTTCAGCAGAACCACTCTTGATGAAGGCTTCTTGTCTGATCCTACCGTGGAAAGCACCATGGCGTTGGCTTCGGGGATGTTGCTTTGAACGGCTTTCTCGAGCCATTCCGAAAACAAGGCAAAAGGTTCATCAGGCCAGGCAGGTTCCGATTGATTTTCATTCCCGAAGTCCCTTCGTATATCTGAAAAATTCATAAATCTCAAATCAGTTTTAATTTGTCCTCTGTCAAGGACAAATTTCTTATTTTTGGCAAAAGTAATGGGAAAGAGTGCTCATTTCATGGATCATGAGGTTTTTTTCAATTTCTTTAGCCTAAAATTGACAGATTTTTTCCTGAGAAGATTTTTAAAAGCAGAAAATACCGTTGAAATTCAGATTCTTCATAAAGAAAGCCTGTTGGCGACCCACCATCTTCGGAGCGATGCTGATCCTGATCCTGTTGATCCTGATGGTTCGGGTGTGGATGGGAACGGTATGCCAGTTTCTTTCGGAGCATGAACCGGTCAAAGCCAAAACCCTGGTGATTGAAGGCTGGGTTGAAGACTATGCCTTGAAACATGCCATCGAACTTTATCGGCGCGATCATTACAAACATCTGATCGTTACCGGCCTGCCGCTGGTTCATTTCGAGGATTATGTGATGTTTCCCAGCACCGCCGCTGCAGCCGCAGCCGTCATAAGAAAAATAGGTTTTAAAGATAGTATTTATGAAGCCGTGATCCCGAAAACGGTGTTTATCGATCGTACTTACAACACGGGTGTGGCTACCCGGATGATCCTGTCTAAACACCCGGAGTGGGGTAAGAATTTCAATATTTATTCGGTTGGCGTACATGCGCGGAGGACCCATCTGATGTTCGAAAGAGCTTTTGGCCCGGATTACAACATCGGCATTATCGCTGATACCGATCGTTCTTTTGATCCGGAACACTGGTGGCATACCAGCATCGGTTTCCGAAACGTGAGCAACGAATTTGTAGCCTGGCTGTATGTTTCCGTATTTTTTCATCCCACTTACGCTAATTTTAAAAAGAAGCTTGAAATCGGGTATTACACCGACAGCATCAACAAAGAGCGAAAGGACGATGATGCCTTTTTTGCCGACAGTGCAAAATCACCGTTGGAAAAGGATTCGGTGAAGAATTTCCACGGACTGTCATGGTATCCGGTGAAATATAGTTACCGGGTCAAAGCAAAGTTTGATCTTGACACTGTGAATCCGGTTTTTGAAATGGCTACCAATACGGCCCGGAAGCCGGAATACAGAATCTATGGTCACGTGACCTTTAAAATTCATGACACCCTCTGTAAGTTGACGGTATATCAAAATATCAAGCTCAAAAAAAATCCCCAATGGGGAAATTATCTCTTTATCCCTTTCCGAGACAGAACCAACGGCATAACGACTCATGCGGCAGGAAGATATCTGGATATAGAAAAGCCTTCGTCGGACTCGGTGATTGTGGATTTCAATAAAGCATATAACCCTTACTGCGCTTACGCTGATCGGTGGTCATGCCCTTTGGTTCCGGCGGAAAACAGGTTGCCGGTGGCAATTCGGGCGGGCGTAAAAGAGTATAAATAGGCATTAGAATTTGAAGAAATGGAAAAGCTGAAAATATCACTTTTGTATGTAGAAGATGATGCTTCGCTGCGGAACATCTACAGCAAGATATTGAAGCTGTCTATAGAGAATGTCGTGGTTGCCTCCGACGGACTTTCAGGTTATGAAATGTTTATAAAACACCGTCCTGATATGATCCTGACGGATATCAGACTGCCTGTCATCACCGGGCTTGAGATGATATCCAAGATCCGCCAGGTTGACAAAGCCGTCCGGGTCATCATCCTTTCCGCGTTCGCGGAACCCAGATATTTTCTGGGCGCCATCGCCGTAGGCGTAAAAGGCTATTTGCTGAAGCCTGCGGAATCTGAGGTCTTACTGAAAATGATCGAAGAGCAGGCACACGATATTTTGCTGGATAAGAAGGTTACGGAAGAGGAATATAAACGGTTGCAGGCCGAAAGAGCCAAAGAAAGAGGAGAAGCTATATTGCAGTCTTTGGCCTATTCAACAGTGACTTTTTTTAATGAAGGTTTCGGTGAACGATCCGTTCTCAAGGTGTTGAAAAGCCTGGGAGAGTCCACCAGCTCATCCAGGGTTTATATCTTTCAGAATTTTAAAGATAAGGAAGGAAAGCAATATACCTCCCTGAAACAGGAGTGGGTGGCAGAAGGCATCAAACCCGAAATTGGTAATCAGGTACTGGAGAAACTTTATGTCGATGATCCTATTATGGCTCGATGGACCGAAGTGATGCAGCAGGGCGGGTATATCAGCGGCCTGGTGAAAAACTTCCCCGATCTTGAGCGGGAAGTCCTGGAAGCACAGGATATCATCTCGATTCTGGCCATGCCCATCTTTGTGCAGCAACGCTGGTGGGGTTTTATCGGTATTGACGTCTGCGAGGAAGAAAGAGTCTGGTCGAGTGTTGAGTTGAATGCCATGGAGACCGTCGCCAGTAACCTGGGCGCTGCCATTTACAGAAAGCAGGTTGAAGCAGAGTTGCTTGAACTGAATTTATATCTGGAACGCCGCGTGAGTGAACGGACTACCGCATTGGAAAAAGAGGTGATGGAACGTAAGCTGGCGGAACTGCGACTGAAAGAGAGTGAAGAGAAATACCGTCTGATTTATGAAAATGCCAACAACGGAATTATTCTGATGATCAATAATAAAATCATCATGGTGAATCCTGAAGTGACGAATATTCTGAAGATGAGCCCTCGTTCGCTGATCGGCAATCCGCTGGAGGATATTGTTTTAAAACAGGATAAATCCAGCCTGCAGTCGTATTTTCAGTCCGTATCCTCCACCGGTGAAGTTACGTCTACTGATCTCAGGGTCCGGTCCGGAAAAGGGGAGACCTTGTGGGTAGAGATCCGTACAAACAGCATTTTGTGGAACGATGAACCTGCCTACCTGATCTTTTTCTCCGACATCACCAACCGCAAGAAAGCGGAAAAAGAGATCAACAAATTGAACAGGGACCTGGAGACCCGTGTGTCTGAGGAGGTTCAGAAAGTAAAACAACAGCAGCAGCTGTTGGTGCAGAAATCCAAACTGGAGTTTATCGGCGAGCTTTCGGCGGGTTTGTCGCATGAGATCAACCAGCCCTTGGGCGGCATTTCCATGGGACTTGAAAATATCCTGCTCCGTTTTGAGGAGAACGACCATGTGGACAAAAAATACATTCAGGATAAATTCTCCACCCTGTTCCATGATGTGGACCGCATTAACCAGATCATCGAGCACGTCAGGATCTTCTCTCGCGACCAGCAGAACGTCTTCCATGAAGAGATCGATCCCGCCAAGGTAATCTTTAATGCCCTTTCTATGATCCGGGTTCAGATGAAGAACCGCAGCATCAACCTGGAAATGAAGATTCAGGAAGAGCCCATGACGGTGATCGGAAACCAGTATCGTCTGGAACAGGTGATCGTAAACCTGATCTCCAATGCGAGATATGCCGTGGAGGAAAAGAAAAAAAGTAACAGCCCGAATTCGTATTCCAAGACCATCCGGATAACTTGTGCAAGAGAAAATAATCATTGTGTCATCGCGGTTTACGACAACGGAATGGGTATTTCAGGGAGACACATCAATAACATTTTTGATCCGTTTTTTACCACAAAGGACGAGGAGAAAGGAACCGGCCTCGGCCTTTCCATTTCATACGGTATCGTCAAGGAGATGGGCGGAAAAATTGATGTGGAAAGCCAGGAAGGTGCCTTTTCGAATTTTGTTGTAACCTTGCCACTTAAAAAATAATAGCATGAACCAGCATTTGCGTATCCTTATCGTTGACGACGAACAACGCTTTGTGGATGAGATCGAGGAGTTTCTGAAAAGCCGGAAGTTTACCGTTTTCGGTGCCAACCACCCGGATCAGGCGCTGGAGATCGTCAAGACTTCAGACATCGGTATTGCCATCCTCGATATCCGCCTTCCCGGAATGAGTGGTCTGGACCTGTTGCTGGAGATCAAAAAGATCAGTCCGCAAACTGAAGTGATCATGATATCGGGACACGGTGACATGAACACGGTGATCGAAGCCATGCGGAAAGGCGCTGTGGATTATTTTCAGAAGCCTTTCCGCCTTGCCGACGTTTATAAAGCCATTGTCAGGACCCAGCGTTTTATTCAGCTGACATCTGAACTGAATACGGTAAAGACCAGCGTGGATGTCCTGTCGAAGAAGCTGCTGGAGCATATCGGCGTTCAGCTCATCGGAAACAGCCCGGCCATGAAGGAACTGGTAGCGTCCATGAACCGGGTGGCCCAGACGCCATCAACCTCGGTACTGATCCTGGGTGAAAGCGGCACCGGGAAAGAACTGGTGGCACACGGAATTCATTACTTAAGTCAGCGGAACAAAAACATGTTCTATTCCGTGAACTGTTCGGCCATTCCTGAAAGTCTTTTTGAGAGTGAATTTTTCGGACATAAAAAAGGAGCATTCACAGGTGCCGATTCGGATAAGGAAGGCTGGTTCGAGATCGCAGATAACGGGACGTTGTTCCTGGATGAGATCAGTGACATGCCGCTGGGACAGCAGGCCAAACTGCTGCGCGTCCTTGAAGAACGCAAAGTCAGCAAAGTGGGCTCCCGTCAAAGTAAAAAAGTAGATGTGCGCGTGGTCGCGGCTTCGAACCGTGACCTGGAACAAATGGCTGAGGAGAATAAATTCCGCCCTGACCTGTTTCATCGGTTGAGTATTTTTATCATCAAGATCCCGCCGCTGCGTGAAAGAGCCGAGGACATCCCCATGCTGGTGCAATACTATTTAAAATGGTATTCCGATCAATTGGCAAAACCAGTTAATAAAATACATCCCAAAGCATTGTCGATGCTGACATCTTATGACTTCCCCGGCAACATCAGGGAATTACGGAACATCATAGAAAGGGGTGTGATTTACTGCGACGGGCCGGAACTGCTGCCGGAGCATATACACCTTTCGGCTAACGGCACCAAAAACCATCATCTTCCCACAACGGAGTCTTTCCCGTCAGGAAAAGAGAATCTGGACCTGGAAGCCAACGAAAAGATGATCATTATGAAGGCGCTGGAGAAATCGGGAAACAACAAATCCAAAGCTGCCGCGTTACTGAATATCACCTGGCAGGCCCTTGACAGGAGGCTGAAAAAATACAACCTGGAAGACTAACCGATCACTTACTGGTGAGGTACATAGGTAGAAAAATCAGAAATCCAGTTCCCGTGAATCCGGGAGAAACTCCTTTTTTTCGCGTCGCTAACCGCAAAGTTTATTTCTTTTGTATTTACGAAATTTTTCATTCCGATTGAACGGTGATATTTCTTTCGCCTTATTAAGACTGAAAATAAATTGGTGTTTTAGTACCAAAAACACCCAGTCCGGGATTTATATTTTAGAATAATCGGGCTAATTTCGCGCAAAATTTTTTAAAGTAATAATCTACATATATAATTCTATGAGTAGTGAGTCTTTAGTCCTATTTTTTGTTCTTGCGTTAGTGCTGGTGGGCGGGGCGATTGTATTCTCGTCTCTCGTCGCTCCACGATCATTTAACCATGAAAAATTCGAGCCTTACGAATGTGGTATCCCCACCGAGGGACCTACCTGGATTCAATTTAGTGTCGGCTATTATTTATTCGCGATCATCTATTTGGTGTTTGATGTGGAAACAGTTTTCCTGTTCCCCTGGGCCGATGTGATGAAAGCAGTGGGTATGCGGGCCTTTATCGAAATTGTGGTATTCTTCTTTATCCTCGGTTTGGGTTTGTTGTATGCATGGAAGAAAGGAGCATTAAAATGGGTGTAAAAATTAAATCAATGAAAAATGAGGACTTCAGGGACAACGAGACCCTGGAGGACTTGAAGGCATTAGGCGACAACGTATTTTTTACTACTGTCAGTGATTTGTTAAAATGGGGCCGGTCCAATTCGATCTGGCCTTTAACTTTTGCTACCAGTTGCTGCGGTATCGAAATGATGGCAGCGGGAGCTTCCCGTTACGACTTTGCCCGCTTTGGTATAGAAGTATATCGTGCTACTCCGCGGCAGGCTGACGTTATCGTTGTGGCAGGTACCATCGTTCACAAAATGGTTCCCGTGCTGAAACGCCTCTACGATCAGATGGCAGAGCCGAAGTATGTGATTGCCATGGGCGCTTGCGCAGTTTCCGGCGGACCGTTCTATTATAATACGTATTCTGTAGTCCGGGGCGTGGATCACGTAATTCCGGTGGATGTTTACATCCCCGGCTGCCCCCCAAGACCTGAAGCTTTGCTTTATGGCGTGATGCAACTTCAAAGGAAGATAAAAACTGAAAAAGTCGCTTTAAGAAATAAGAAAGAAGAAAAATAAGCTGAATTAATATGGAAAATACAGAATTAATGGAGCTTATCACTAAAGTCATACCTTATGGCACGGTGAGTCAAGGTTCTCAATATCCTGAAGTAATCGTACCAGCAGACAAATTACACGAAGCAGCCGAACAGTTAAGAAATTTCGAAGGACAGCCTTTCGACTATCTTATCAATATGACTGCCGCAGACTTTACGGATAAATTCACGGTTTATTATCATATGGAATCCACCCAGACTCACAATCTGGTGGTGCTGAAAGCCGATATCGCCGATCGCGATAAAGCTGAAGTGGAAACCGTTTCCGATATCTGGGTTACTGCAGAATTTTTCGAAAGAGAAGTTTTTGATCTGTTTGGCATCCGCTTTAAAAACCATCCTGACCTCAGGAGGTTATTCCTCGAAGATGATTATGGCTTCCCGCTGAGAAAAGATTTCAAAGACGAAGTGAACATTATAGAACTCCCCAATTGATTATGAGCAAAGATGTAATTAAAAATATTATAGTAAAGGATGATGAAGATTACATCATCAATATGGGACCTCAACATCCGTCTACTCACGGCGTTTTAAGGTTGGAAGTCTGTCTGAACGGGGAAATCGTAAAGTACGTTATCCCGCATATCGGATACATTCATCGCGGTATCGAGAAAATGTGCGAAGCCGATACCTACAAACAGATCATCCACCTGACCGACCGGATGGATTACCTTTCGGCACACATGAACAACGAGGCTGTCTGCCTGGCTGTGGAAAAAGCGCTGGAAGTGGAAGTCCCCGAAAGAGTACAATATATTCGTGCCATTCTGGATGAGTTGAACCGTCTGGCCTCACACCAATTATGGTGGAGTGCTTTCGGAATGGATCTGGGCGCGTTGACGACTTTCTTTTATGGTCTGCGTGACCGCGAAAAGATTCTCGCCATTTTCGAAGAGTCTTTCGGCTCCCGGTTGCTGCACAGCTTTAACACGCCCGGTGGTTTGATGCACGATGTGCATCCGAACTTCCAGAAACGTACCCTGGAGTTTGTGAAATATTTCCGCAAGAAATTACCGGATTATAAAAACCTGCTTACCGATAACGTCATCTTCCACAATCGTACCAAAGGGGTGGGTGTGATGTCCCCGGAAACCGCCATTGCTTTCGGCGTGACAGGTCCTTCCGGCAGGGGTTCGGGATTTGCCTGTGACGTAAGAAAAGTAGCGCCTTACGGCGTCTATGATCAACTGGATTTTAAACAGGTTCTCTATACAGAAGGTGATTCCTTCTCTCGTTATCAGGTGCGTATGGACGAGATGGAAGAATCGTTGAACCTGCTGGAACAACTGGTGGCTAAAATGCCTTCGGAAGGTGATTTCACAGCAAAAATGAAACCGATTATCAAATTGCCTGAAGGTGAATACTATGAACGGGTTGAAACGGCACGCGGTGAACTGGGTGTGTTTGTCGTCAGCAAAGGCGAGAAATATCCCTGGCGTATGAAGTTCCGTTCGCCTAACTTCAGCAACTTATTCGTTCTGAATACCCTTTCAAAGGGATTAAAGATCGCCGACTTAGTTGCCATTAGCGGTTCACTGGATTTGGTTTTACCTGATATTGACCGATAAACAATTCAAAGCATGATTTTAGATATTTATAGTTTTTCGACACTAACCGATGCCATTGACAAGGGACTGAATAGTGCAATGGCTCCCTGGTTGGCAACACTGTTGGAATTTGTCCTTGTGGGGGTGGTCTTTTTGATTTTCTATGCCTTGCTGGGACTTTTCCTGGTTTATCTTGAAAGAAAAGTCTGTGCCGTTATCCAAAACCGTATCGGACCTAACCGTGTTGGGAAGTGGGGTTTGTTGCAGACCATTGCCGACCTTATCAAATTGTTGATGAAAGAGCTGATTCCCATCAAAAATGCAGATGGGTTCCTTTTTAACCTGGCACCTTTCATAGTGATCATCGCATCTTTTATGGCGATAGCAGCACTGCCGTTTGCAAAAGGCTTGCAGGCCATGGATTTCAACATCGGTATTTTTTATGTGATGGCCGTTTCGTCACTGGGGGTGATCGGTATCCTGCTGGCAGGCTGGTCCAGTAACAGCAAGTATTCCCTGATCGGTGCCATGCGTAGTGGTGCACAGATCATCAGTTATGAACTTTCTGTGGGACTCTCATTGCTTTCGGTTGTGATCTTATCCGGATCCATGCAGCTCTCAACCATCGTTCAGAGTCAGGCCGACGGCTGGTGGATCTTTAAAGGACATATCGTGGTCTTTATTTCTTTTGTGATTTTCCTCATCGCCAGTACTGCCGAAACCAACCGCGGACCTTTCGATTTGGCTGAAGCCGAGTCGGAGCTTACTGCCGGGTTTCACACTGAATATTCAGGAATTAAATTCGCATTCTTCTTCCTGGCCGAATACATGAACATGTTTATCGTGGCCGCCATCGGCGCCACCCTGTTCCTGGGCGGTTGGATGCCTTTGCATATCGGACACTGGCAGGAATTTAATAATATTATGGACTACATTCCGTCCGTCGTGTGGTTCTTTGGAAAGACATTTTTTGTGATTTATCTGATCATGTGGTTCAAGTGGACATTCCCACGCTTAAGGATCGACCAGCTGTTGAATCTGGAGTGGAAATATTTGTTGCCGCTGAGCCTGATCAACACAGTACTCATTGCCTTTATTGCCCTGATGGGTTGGTACTTCTAACAGAAAAATAAGTAAAAATGAATAGTGTATTTAAATATTTTGCTGACATATTTTCCGGGGTTCGCTCTTTGTGGGCAGGAATGCGTGTTACAGGGAAGTATTTTCTGAGTCCGGGAGAAATCGTAACGGAACAGTACCCTGAAAATCGCGCCACGCTTAAAATGGAAGAACGTTTTAAAGGCGAGGTGATCATGACGCATGATGAAAACAATCAGCACAATTGTAATGGTTGCGGTATCTGCGAACTGAACTGCCCCAATGGCGCCATTGAAATCATTGCTAAAAAGGAACCGAATGAAGAGGGTAAACTGATTCGCGCCATCGACAAACATATTTATCACCTGTCGATGTGTACTTTCTGCGAACTGTGTATCAAATCCTGCCCTTCCAACGCGTTGGAATGGGGACAGGATTTCGAACATGCCGTTTTCGATCGTTCCAAATTAACCAAAGTATTAAATCAACCCGGGTCAACCATTAAACCGAAAGAAAAGAAGGAGGTTAAATCATGACGCTAAATCTATTGATGTTTTATCTGCTGTCCGCCGTGATCCTTATTTTTTCGGTCATGACCATTACCACGGGTAAGATGCTGAGGGCAGCCGTTTATTTGCTGTTTGTTCTCGTGGCTACATCCGGACTTTATTTCCTCCTGAACTACCAGTTCCTGGCTGCCGTGCAGCTGACACTGTACGCCGGAGGTATTGTCGTATTGATCATCTTCAGTATTTTGCTGACAAGCCATATCAGCCACACATTTGCGCGTCCCGCTGCCTGGAAGCTCTGGATTGGAGCGATAGCCCTTATCGGCGGTAGTTCCACCGTGTTGTGGGTACTCTTGTCATCGCATTTTGAAAAAGCAGCCTCGATGACCACATTACCCGTCAACATGCACGTCATCGGCGAGCAGTTGCTGGGAACCGGCAAAAACGGTTATGTACTGCCTTTCGAGTTGATCTCTATTTTGTTGCTGGCTGCTATGATCGTGGCCATTGTCATTGCTAAGAAAGAAAAGAACCAAAATTAATTTGTCATGATTCAGGGAATATCTATTTATCATTTTCTCATCGTCAGTACACTGATGTTCTTCATCGGTGTCATGGGATTTATCATCCGCCAGAATCTGATCACCATTTTATTGTCCATTGAGTTGATCCTGAATTCAGTGGTGATTAATTTTCTCGTTTTTAACCGGTTTCTTTATCCCAATCAGTTACAGGGTCATTTTTTCGGACTCTTTATCGTGGGCGTTGCTGCGGCAGAAGCTTCCGTCGCCATTGCCCTGATCATAAATATTTATCGCCGGATCCAGAACATTGATACGGATGAAGTAAATGAAATGAAATACTAAAAATATATCTGAGATGAGTGATTTTTCATATACATTTTTAATACCGCTGATTCCTTTAACGATCTTTCTTGTTACAGGTTTGTTTGGAATGAAGTGGAAGCCGATTGTTTCCGGAATGATAGGAACCATCGGCCTGGCTATCGCCTGGGTGCTGGCGCTGTACACCGGTTATGAGTATTTCTTCTCTCATAGCGTGCAACAGTATCAGACCATCATTCCCCTGAATATGCTGTGGCTGTCGTTCACACCCAGCCTTCAGATCCATATGGGAATTTTAATAGATCCGATCTCGGTGCTTTTGATTGTGGTGGTGACCACCATCTCTTTCATGGCACATTGGTTTAGTTTGGGTTACATGAAAGGGGAGAAGGGGTTTGCCCGTTACTATGCTTTCCTTTCTTTGTTTACCTTCTCCATGCTGGGGTTGGTGCTTTCGACCAATATTTTCCAGATGTACATTTTCTGGGAACTCGTCGGTGCCTCTTCCTTCCTGCTGATCGGATTTTATTATACCAAGCCGTCAGCGGTGGCCGCTGCCAAAAAAGCATTTATCGTTACCCGTTTTGCCGATTTCGGATTTTTAGTGGGGATCCTGATCCTGTCGTTCTTTACCAAGACGTTTGATTTCTCAACACTCACGGCGCCGGTAGCGCAGGGAACTTCCATTTTCTCGAGTTTTGCAGGGGCCTCCTTCATGGGCGCTTCGGCACTCTCCTGGGCCATGGCCCTGATCTTTATCGGCGGTGCCGGTAAATCTGCCATGTTCCCGTTCCACATCTGGCTGCCGGATGCTATGGAAGGCCCGACTCCGGTGTCTTCACTGATCCACGCCGCCACCATGGTGGTTGCCGGTGTTTACCTGGTAGCCCGTTTGTTCCCGATCTATCATTTTCAGACGCCCGACGTCCTGATAGGCATCGGATATGTGGGGGGCTTCACTTCGCTGTTTGCCGCCATCATCGCCATGACACAGTTCGACATCAAACGCGTGCTGGCTTATTCAACCTTGTCTCAGATCGGATATATGATGGTGGGTCTGGGTGTTTCAGGATACGGCGGACATCACGGGCTGGGTTATATGGCCGGTATGTTCCACCTGTTTACACACGCCATGTTTAAAGCATTGCTCTTCCTGGGTGCCGGTTCCATCATTCATGCGGTACATTCCAACTATATGAAAGATATGGGAGGCCTGAGGAAATACATGCCGATCACACACATCACTTTCCTGGCTGCCTGTCTGGCCATCTCGGGAGTTCCTCCTTTTGCAGGGTTCTTCAGTAAGGACCAGATCCTGGAAGCCGCTTTGGAATCCAACAAACTGCTTTACTGGACAGAATACATTACGGCCGGTTTGACTTCGTTCTATATCTTCCGGTTGTACTTCAGGATCTTCTGGGGTAAAAATACAGATTACGGACACCATACGCCGCACGAATCGCCGTTGACCATGACGATCCCGTTGATCTTCCTGGCTTTGGGCTCGACATTTGGCGGATTGATTCCTTTCCACAACCTGATTTCTCCTGATCTGAAACCGATGGCGGATCACCTGGACTGGGTGTCAACCATTCCATCCATTCTGATCGGTCTGGTGGGTATTGCTGCTGCCTGGTTCCTGTATCAGAAAGAAACCAGCCGCCCCAAAGCCGTTGTGGACTTTCTCGGAAATCTGCATACCTGGGCCTATCATAAATTTTATATCGACGAAATTTATTTGTTTGTGGCCAAGAAAATCATGTTTGGCATTATCGCTACCTCGGTAGCCTGGTTTGACCGCCACATCGTGGACGGATTCATGTTCGGCGTGGCTGACGTAACGATGGCAACCTCCGGAAAGATCAAGAAATTCCAGTCAGGAAACCTGCAGGAATATGCTTTTGTGTTCGTGGCAGGATCGCTGGCACTGGTGTTAATCTTACTTTATATTTTTTAAGATAAAGTAGAAAACGGATAAAGAATATAATAAGAACCTAAAAAAGATAAAAAGTGGATTTTCTGAACTTATTTGTTGCAGTCCCTGTTCTTACGGTAATTGGGATTTTGTTCACCAAAGACCTGAAGGGCGCCAGATTGGTTTCGGCCATCGGCATGGGAATACAGCTGATCCTCTCGGCCTACCTGGTATTCTATTACCTGTCGGTTCAGGGCGTCGGCGATCTCCATAATATGATCTTCTATGCTGACAAAGTCTGGTACGCTCCCTTAAATATTCATTATACAATTGGTGTTGACGGTATCGCTACGGCGATGATCGCACTGACAGGTATCGTTGTTTTTGCCGGGATTTTCGCTTCCTGGAAAATGGAATACCTGCCCCGCGAGTTTTTTATCTCGCTGATCATCCTGTCTACGGGCGTTTTCGGATTTTTCATCTCTCTCGACCTCTTCACCATGCTGCTGTTCTACGAGCTGGCGGTGATCCCGATGTATTTGCTGATCGGTATCTGGGGAACCGGGCCGAAAGAAAGATCGGCCATGAAGCTTACCCTGATGCTGATGGCTGGTTCTGCACTGCTGGTGGTCGGATTGCTGGGAATTTATTTTAACTCTGTGGGACCCGGTGGCCAGCATACCTTTAATATGGTGGAAATCGTCAAACATCAGATGCCTATTGCTGCTCAACGGTTTTTCTTCCCGCTTACCTTTGTGGGTTTTGGAATCCTGGGCGCTTTGTTCCCGTTGCATACATGGTCTCCTGACGGTCATGCTTCCGCACCTACCGCCGTTTCTATGTTGCACGCAGGCGTGTTGATGAAACTGGGAGCTTACGGATGTTTCCGCGTTGCCATGTACCTGATGCCTCAGGCAGCACACCAACTGGCATGGATCTTCATCATCCTGACATCCATCAGTGTCGTTTACGGAGCCTTCGGTGCCATCAAACAGAAAGACCTTAAATTTATCAACGCATACTCCTCGGTGAGCCACGTGGGCTTGATCCTGTTTGCTTTGCTGATGATGAATACCACCGCCATCGACGGTGCCATCCTGCAGATGATCTCTCACGGTCTGATGACAGCCCTCTTCTTTGCCCTGATCGGTATGATCTACGGAAGAACACATACAAGAGACATCGACAAGATGGGCGGTCTGCTGAAGATCATCCCGTTTTTGGGTGTGATGTACATCATCGCCGGTTTCGCTTCCCTGGGCCTTCCGGGATTCAGCGGCTTTGTTGCTGAGATGACCATTTTCGTCGGCGCTTTCCAGCATGTGGATATGTTCCACCGGGTTGCAACCATCGTGGTGGTTTCCTCCATCGTCGTAACGGCTGTTTACATCCTGCGTGTGGTGGGTATCATGTTGCTCGGGCCGCTGAAGAATAAGGAACATGCCGAGCTGACCGATGCTACCTGGTTCGAACGCGTCAGTACCATCACCCTGGTGATCGCCATCGCCGGAATCGGTATCGTGCCTTTGTGGCTCTCAGATACCATCCAGCGGAGTTTGCATCCCTTGCTTCAAATGATATTGCACTAAGACTGTTAACAGATAATTAGAGATATAAAACATAGATAAAATGACTAACTTTCAATATGTTTTTCTTTTACGCCACGAAATACTGCTGATACTGGCAGCAGTGCTGATCCTGATCACGGAGTTGTTTACTTCGGATAAGAAGAAGACCTATGTGATCACTTTTTCGTTGGTCGTATTTACCATAGTAACGCTGCTCAGTTTCATTCCTTCGGCCCCCGGCACCTTGTTCGGTGGCGGATTCCAGGGCGACCGGCTCACCGATTTGATGAAGGATATTCTGAATGTAGCCGTGCTGATCATCTTTTTCCAGTCGGGCGG
The DNA here is from genome assembly GCA_964456625.1 of uncultured Lentimicrobiaceae bacterium. Lineage (GTDB taxonomy): Bacteria > Bacteroidota > Bacteroidia > Bacteroidales > F082 > Sulfidibacterium. The sequence goes on from CAYWBO010000044.1 coordinate 23,977, forward strand.
TTACCTCAGAAAAGCTGAAAACCACGATAAAATGGGTGAGTTCTTTGCGCTGATCCTGATGACGCTGATCGGAATGGATTTCATGATCTCTTCAGGTGATTTCCTGACGTTCTTCATCGGACTGGAAACTGCCAGCATCCCGATTGCAGGTCTGGCCGCTTACGACCGCTTCCAAAGCAAATCGGCCGAAGCCGGTGTGAAGCTGATCCTGTTGTCATCCATTTCATCAGGCATCCTGCTGTTTGGTTTGTCGATGATCTATGGCGCGACCGGTTCGATCTATTTTGCCGACATCGCCAAAAACATGACGGCATCACCTTTGATGATCCTCGGACTGATCTTCTTCATCAGCGGCATGGGCTTCAAAATCTCACTGGTACCTTTCCACCTGTGGACCGCCGACGTTTACGAAGGCGCTCCCATCAACATCACGGCTTATTTGTCCGTGGTTTCCAAAGGGGCCGCTGCTTTCATCTTTACGATCATTCTTTTTACCGTGTTCAAAAACATCACCGATCTGTGGGAAATCGTCCTGTATGCACTGGCCGTGCTCACCATGACCATCGGTAACCTTTTTGCGCTGCGGCAGGACAATATTAAACGATTCCTGGCTTTCTCATCCATTGCACAGGCCGGTTTTATCCTGCTGGGGATCATGGG
>CAYWBO010000045.1:0-15360 GCA_964456625.1 uncultured Lentimicrobiaceae bacterium
TAGCTTTGCCCCCATGAAAGTAAGCGGGTTCACCTTTATCAAAAATGCCGTTCTGTACGATTATCCCGTCACGGAAGCCATCGGCTCCATCCTGCCACTGTGCGACGAAGTGGTGGTGGCCGTAGGGAAATCGGACGACAAAACGCTTGAACTCATCCAAAGCATCGGTGATCCGAAGATCCGTATCACCGAAACGGTGTGGGACGAAAGCCTACGCGAAGGCGGGCGCGTGCTCGCCGTGGAGACCGACAAAGCTTTTGCCGCCATCGCCCGAGACAGCGACTGGGCCTTCTACATCCAGGGCGATGAGGTGATCCACGAAAAATACCATCCTGCCATCCGCAAAGCCATGGAGCAGCACCTCCACAACCAGGCTGTCGACGGCCTGCTGTTTCACTACCAGCACTTCTACGGCTCCTACGATTTCGTGGGCAGCTCCACCAACTGGTACCCACACGAGATTCGCATCGTCAGGAACAATCCTGCCATCTACTCCTACCGCGATGCCCAGGGTTTCCGCATGGACGACGGCCGAAAACTGAAGGTCAAGCCCGTGGATGCGTATGTGTACCATTACGGCTGGGTGAAACCGCCCGAAGCCATGCAGCGCAAGCAGGAGAGCTTCCAGAAACTATGGCATTCGGACCAATGGGTGGAAGACAATGTGCCAAAAGTAACGTCATTCGAATACGAAAAGCACGTCCGCAACCTGAAACGCTTTGAAGGCAGTCATCCACAGGTGATGCAGGAGCGCATCGCCGCCAAAAACTGGCAGTTCGATTTCGACATTTCCTTCAACCGCACCACAGCAAAAGACCGCCTGAAACGCTTCCTGAAAAAGTACCTCGGCCTGGATTTCAGCTATAAGAATTACAGGATTATTTAATATTCACACAGGCTGGCGCGCTTACAGCGCGTGACTGCCACTAAAAAATATCGTTTAATTCTGAGTCCCGATTTATCGGAACGTGAGAATCCGGAAGTATCCAGTGTTTCTGTAATCAAGACCCTCACGTCATCACCCAGGGCTCTTCCTCAGGGTTAAACGTTTACTTTTTTATTTCCAGGGTACGCGAGGGCCACCAAAAACAGGGAGCAGTGTATTTGTCATTCTGAGCAATGCGAAGAATCTGTAATCGGTTTTTATCTAAGTCAATTATGAGATCCTTCACTCCGTTCAGGATGACAACAAATAGGTGCGTCGTTCCCCTTTAGAGCCTGTCCGCCTCCGGCGGAAACGAGGACGAGATTGGGAAATGAACAAAAACCCTTTTTTATCAATATATTTGTAAGTGTTATCGCGCACCGGCGACTTGTTGCCGGGCGTTCAGTATAAATTTAAAATGTATGGTTATGACCACAAAAGAATATAGCAACGGAGAGATTACCATCCTCTGGAAGTCGGAAATATGCCAGCATTCCGGAGTTTGCGTGAAGACGCTCCCCAACGTATACCATCCCAAAGAAAAACCCTGGATCAAAATGGAAAACGCCACAACACAGGAGCTCATAGACCAGGTAGCCCAGTGTCCTTCAGGGGCTTTAAGCATCAAAAAACCGTAAGCCATGACAAAGTTCACACAGGAAGACAACGGAAAAAGAGGACGCTTTGTCCTTTACGACGACGAGGTTTTTGCCGGTGAGATCACTTATGCCTGGTCAGGAGAAGCAAAAATCATCGTCGACCACACGGGCGTCGAGAAACAATTCGGCGGCAAAGGTTACGGCAAACTGCTGGTGATGAAAATCGTGGAATTCGTCCGCGAAAAAAACATCAAGGTTGTTCCCGTCTGCCCCTTTGCACAAAAAGTCTTCGACCGCGACGAAAGCATCCAGGATGTAAGGTTTTAGGATGTTAGATGTTTGGATGTGGGATATATAAACAGAAGCTTATTTCGTTTTCAGTGACTGGAGTCCCGATTTATCGGGATGACTCACTTTTTCGCGTTTCATTTCTCCAGCCTTCGGCAGCTAAACATTATTTAACATATAAATCTTGATAATGGCATTCAGGTTGCATATTATTGCCGTGTTTCGTAATTTTGACATTTATGCCTGACAAAACCATTATCGACTTACGCCATCAACTTCATCAGCACCCTGAAATATCCAATCACGAAGCCGGGACATCGGAAAGGATTGTCCGGTTCATGAGCCCTCTGCATCCCGATGCAGCAATATCGCTGGCATCCCACGGAAAGGCTTTCATCTTCGACAGCCAAAAGCCGGGACCCACGGTATTGTTCCGTGCTGAACTCGATGCGCTTCCCATCGAGGAAACCACAAAAGCAGCCTATGCTTCACGTAATAAAGGAACGGCCCATTCCTGCGGTCACGACGGGCACATGGCCATCCTGGCAGGACTGGCACTGCAAGTCGCCGAAACCCGTCCCCGCAAGGGAAAAACCGTGTTGTTGTTCCAGCCCGCCGAAGAAGTGGAACAGGGAGCCCGCGATGTGGTGGAAGACCCAGGATTTAAAAAGATCAACCCCGATTATGTGTTCGGATTGCACAACATCCCGGGCACGGAGAAAAACAAGATCCTGCTGCGTCACGGTACTTTTTCCGCCGCTTCCAAGGGCATGACCGTCACCCTCACGGGCAAGACGGCCCACGCTGCCGAGCCCGAAAACGGCCGCAGCCCGGCCACCGCCATCGCACGCATCATAGAAGCGCTGGATGAGTTGATCCACAACCAGACGCTCTTCAAAAGCCTGACGCTGCTCACCATCATCCACATCCGGATGGGAGAAGTCTCCTTCGGCACCACCCCCGGCTATGCCGAGATGATGATCACCCTGCGCGCTTTCGCAAACGAGGACATGAAGGTACTGACCCAGGAAGCCGAAGCCATCATCCGCATGATCGCCAGGGAAGAAAAGCTTGGCTGCACGGTAGATTACTCCGAAGTCTTTCCCGCCCTGGTAAACTGCCCCGAGAGTGTGCGTATGCTGGAAGATGCGGCCCGCAAAAATGCGCTGACGTTCGAATACATGAAAAAGCCCTTCCGCTGGTCGGAAGATTTCGCCTATTATACCGAACAGTACCAGGGCGCCTTCTTCGGCCTGGGCGCCGGCGTACGCCACCCCAGCCTCCACAACCCCGATTACGACTTCCCCGACAGCATCCTGAAAGCAGGCATCGACATGTTCTACACGATTTATCAAAAACTAAACCTGTAACCATGAATCGCAGTTCAGAGATATTACTCAGTGAAAAAGCAGTAGAGAATAATATCCGGTTTTTAAAAAAGAAACTGGGTCCCCAGATTAAAATATCGTCGGTGGTGAAAGCCAACGCCTATGGCCATGGCATTGAGCAGATCGTGCCCTTGTTCGAAAAGTACGGTATCCGCCATTTCTCGGTGTTCGACTTCACCGAGGCAGAACGCGTTTGTGAGAGCCTGACGGGAGACTGCGACATCATGATCATGGGATGGATCCCCGACGACCGCATGCAAAAGGTGATCCTCAAAGGTTTTGAATTTATGGTCTTCAACCTCGAAAGGCTGAACCTGGCCCTGAAAACCGCCCGCGCGCTGAACCTGAAAGCCCGCATCCACCTGGAAGCCGAAACGGGCATGAACCGATCGGGACTGAACAGGCAAGAACTAGATCAGGCTATCGAAGTCATCAACAGTAACAAAGATGCTTTCGAGATCAGGGGCTTTTGCACCCACCTGGCAGGCCCGGAAAGTATCTCCAACCACCTGCGCATCCAGAAGCAGCTGAAAAAATTCCATAAGATGCTTGCTACAGTGAGGGAACACGGCATCGATCCTGCTTACCGGCATGTGGCCAACTCTGCCGGTGCTTTTGCGTATCCCAAAACCCGCATGGACCTGGTACGCATCGGCATCATGCAGTACGGCTTCTGGCCCAGCATGGAGACTTTTATCCATTACATCAACTCCAAAACCGACAAAACCGACCCGCTGAGCCGCATCATGAGCTGGCACAGCAAGGTGATGGCGGTGAAGGAAGTGAAAACCGGTGAGTTTATCGGCTACGGCATCACTTTCCAGGCACAGACCGACATGAACACGGCCCTGATCCCGGTGGGTTATTCCTGCGGTTTCAGCCGTTCGCTTAGCAACCGGGGGCGCGTGCTCATCCACGGGCAACGCTGCCGCGTAATCGGCGTGGTAAACATGAACATGATCATTGCCGATATTACGCATCTGGAGGAAGTCAAAGTGGGAGAAGAAGTGGTGATCATCGGGAAACAGGGACAGCAGGAGATCAAAGTAACGGCCTTCAGCGATATCAGCGATCAGCTGAATTACGAAGTGCTGGCTCATCTGTCGCAACGAATTCACCGGCGCGTGGTGTGATAAACACGATAAAAATTTCAGAAGGTTCCAAAACTTCAGACTTTACCCGGCTTAAAACTTGCATAAACTTAAATCATTAAAATAATGCAAGTTATTGTTGAAATGCCATAAATTATGTTTATATTCGTAGATACTAAATCCTTTATATGCGCCGGGAAACAAACCATAAGGAAGGCGTCTACAAAATTGAATTCAATAAGACTGAAAAGTTCTGCATTGTTGTTGCGGAAGGGAATGTCACCAGGGTATCTACCTTGGATACCATGAAAATGCTTGCGGAAGACAGGCAGTTTGGAGATGATTTCAGTATTATCGTTGACCTGAGGCTGAGCACTTTTCATCCCTCTTATTTCGAGATGCTGTCCATCAACAACCACATGGTACGCATGAAGGAATATTTCCCGAATAAAATCGCCATCGTGACGACTGGTTTTCTTTGGGTTCTTGGGGAACTGACGGCCCAGTTTTCTATCCAGAAAGGCATGAACGTGAAGGCTTTCACTGACGTAGAAAAGGCGAAGGAGTGGATAAAAGAAACGCCTGAAGTGAGCTGATGCACGCTCAAGTGGTTAAAGCTGAGGACGCAGTCTCCCGGTTCGTTGCATCGGCTTCATTTTTTATTTAAAAGTTTAGGTCTTCCGGCTTCTGCCCGTTCATGAATCTGAGGTATCCGAAACGTTAAACTTATGAATTACTTGTGTTTAAGGAAAAATTTCGTATCTTCGTAAGCCAAACCAATGTTGTGAAAGAAGAATCTAAAGATAAGGAAGGTATCTTCACTTTCGAGATCAACAAAGCAGAGAAAGTGTGCCTCGTGGTGGGGAAAGGATGTATTTCGTTTGATTCCTCGGTGAAAGCGATGCACACCCTGGCCGACGATCCCGGATTCCGCCCGGACTATAACATTATCGTGGACCTGAGAGACATCAGTTATCATCCCACCTATAAAGAGGTCCTGGACATCAAAAACAATCTGGTTTTCATGAAGACATCCTTTACAAAAAAAGTAGCCATCGTAACAACCGGATTCCGCATGGTGCTGGCCGAGCTGGTCAGCCGGTTCTCCCAACTGAAAGGGATGACCGTTTCCGCTTTCAGCGACATGGGCGCAGCCCTGGAATGGGTGAAAGAGTGAACTTGAAATGATCTAAAATAACCCAGAACCCTCCAACAAATATGCACCATCACTGACTGCAAAGTTTCAACTGCGAACGTTGGTCATTTGTCTTAAAAATATTTCTATCTGCCTGATACAAGGGATCTTTTTCTTGCTATATTTAGGATGAGTTTTTGAAAATCCTAAATAAAATCAAATGAAAAAGATCTCCCTTTTGCTCGTATTGGGTTTCGTTGTTGCTATGCTGCCGGCACAGCAGAAATCTCATGCTGCTTCGCAGGATTACAAAGCCATCGAAGCGATTATACAACAATGGAAGGATGGCTACAACAATGGTCACGCAGAAAAAGTAGCGATGCTTTATACACCCGATGCCTGGTATTTAACGCAGCATTTCATCACAGGCATCGTGCAGGGTCGTCCCGCCATTCAGGCTTATGTGCAGCGCGGTATAGACGCTAAATACCATATTGATTCCATCCGGATATTAAAGTTGAGGTATTTCGATAATGTTGCCTATGTCATCGACCGCTACGATGCCACCAACGGGGACCGGAAAGATTTCGGTCTGAACCTTGTGGTGCTGCGCAACATCAAAGGACACTGGCTTATCGTCGCCCACGAAGCGGCCGTTCCCGATCAGGCCAACGCCGTAAGATCACTGGACATCAAGAAGTAGTTCACTGAAGAAAAAGACTACCCATACCTGGCTGCCTCTCGTCTTGCTTTCCCTTCTTTTATCTTGAAGAAAGAAGAACCGACTGTTCCGCCACTTTTTAATGAAATATTTCCTTTTTCATAAAAAAGCCCTCCCGTTTATGAACAGGCGCTATTAACAGAAAATTCTCCTGATTTCAAGGCGAAATATACCCGAGTATTCCATACTAGATACCATTCCAAAACTTAACATTAACAAGGAAAAGCAGAGAAAATGAATCTTTTCTTCGCAAAGACGTATTTTGTAAATCACTGAGTCCTTAATTGTTAACAACATCCCAAGTTATGAACAGCATTAACAATTCGATAACTTAAACTTAATATTAAGTTAACCTGAAAATCGAAATGTTGCTGTTCTTTTGCGATCGTAAATAAAGGCACTTACAACTGGATCCATGTAATGTCGATTGGTTTGTTATTACAAATTTATCAAACATCAAAACAAAAAAACAAGATGAAAAGAATTTCTATCACCTTTATGCTCATGTTTCTGGTCGCCACAATGTTTGGACAAAGTGCCAAAACCAGCAATGATTTTAAACCATCAGGGGCTCCTATCGTGGATATTTACACAGATTTCCACACCAATTTCTCCAACGGTGGTTCTGCTAGCCAGTTCGAAATCGGCAGGGCTTATTTCGGTTACGGCTATAAATTCTCACCCTATTTTTCAACCCAGGTAAAACTGGATGTTGGAAATCCGGGCGTCGGTGGTCTTCAAATGACGGCTTATCTGAAAGCTGCTGAAGTTACTTATAACAGAGACGGCTTTAAAGCTCAGTTCGGTCTGATCGGAACCTCTGCTTTCGGGATGATTGAACACGACTGGCAAAACCGTTACCTGTTTAAAACGCTGCAGGATAACAACGGTTTCAACCCCAGTGCTGACCTCGGTGTGCTGTTATCTTACAAGTTTGCTCCTTTCATCAGCGCGGACATTTCGATGTTCAATGGTGAAGGTTACAAACATTTGCAGGCTGACAGTACTTTTAAATATGCTTTCGGCGTAACTTTGACTCCTGTAAAAGGTCTCAATATCAGAGGCTATTACGATGTAATGACCAAGACCGCTTCACAGCAGACCGTTTCCCTGTTCGCCAATTATGTCAGCGGCGGGTTTAGCATTGCTGCTGAATATGACAAACAGGTGAACCACGGGATGGTTTCCGGAAAAAATTATTCTGGCGTCTCATTCTTCGCCAACTATCGCTTTAACAAAAGCGTGAAGATCTTCGGCCGTTACGACAATGTTACCTCCGCAACCATGACAGGTCAGACTGATCCCTGGAACTACAAAAAAGACGGTTCTTATGTGATCGCCGGTGTGGAATTGAACCCTGTGAAAAATATAAGAGTTTCACCCAACCTTCAGGTATGGAGCCCGAAAGTTTCGTCGCAACATTCTTTGACGGCTGCTTATTTAAGTATGGAATTTAAATTTTAAGATTAAGATATTATAAAACTAACGCTAAATTAAACAAACATGAAAAAGTTATTATTTGTTGTGGCCATTGCAGTAGGATTGGTGTCTTGCAACAACGGCGCTAAAAGTACAAGCTCAAGTAGCTCCAGTGAAACCAAGTCTGCTCCCAGCTCCAATATTACACTCTCAGCTGCCGGTTCTACTTTCGCAGGACCTTTTTACAAAACCGCATCCAAACAATATGTCGACCTGACGGGGGTTACGCTCTCTTACGGTATGACGGGTTCAGGTGCCGGAATCCGCAGCTTGCATGACAAAGTTGTTGACTTCTGCGGAAGCGACGCTTTCTTAAGCGATGCTCAGGAAGCTCAAATGCCGGCTCCCGTTGTTCACATCGCAACCTGTAGCGGTGCCGTCGACATCGCATTCAATGTACCCGGTGTCGAATCCATCAAATTGACTCCTGAAGTCTTGGCTGACATTTTCCTGGGTAAAATCACCAACTGGAATGATTCAAGACTGAAAAAACTCAACCCCGGTGTGAAATTCCCCAAGCTGGCTATGACAGTTGTTCACCGTTCTGACGGAAGTGGTACCTCTTTTATCTTCACCAACTACATGTCCAAGATCAGCAAAGAATGGAAAGACAAAGTGGGTTACGGAACCTCAGTGAACTGGCCTGTAGGTATGGGCGGTAAAGGAAACCCAGGTGTTGCCGGAACCATCAGCTCCACCGTGGGTGCTATCGGATACATCGGTTCTGACTATGCAGCTGCTCAGAAAATCTCCTTTGCGCTGTTGAAAAATGCCGCCGGAAACTACATCGCTCCTACCATCGCTGCTGTGAGTGCTGCCGGTAAAGGGGAGATGCCTGCTGATACCCGTATTGTCGAAACCAATTCATCCGATCCTGAGGCTTATCCTATCAGCGGATTCACCTGGATCATTCTTTACAAAGAACAGGCTTACAACGGTCGTTCACTGGCACAGGCACAGGCTACTGTTAAGTTTATCCAATGGTTGTTGCAACCCACGGCACAAAAAGTTGCAGAAGAGTTGAATTATGCTCCGTTGCCGGAAAAGGTTGTTAATATTGATGAAGCTATTTTGAAGTCGATCACTTATAACGGGAAACCTATCTTACAATAAGATGATATATATGCAAGATTTAGATGAACAGCGAAAAAGTAACTAAAAACCTACTATTTGTAGCGTCCATCATCTTAATCTTGCTCGCAGCCGGAATGGTACTCACACTCGCAAGTGGGTCCATTCCGGTTTTCGAGAAATTTGGAATTCAGTTTATTTGGTCAAATAAATGGAATCCAACTGCGGGCAGGGAACAATATGGAGCGCTACCGTTTATTGCGGGAACCATCATTACATCGGTTCTCGCATTAATCATTTGTCTCCCCCTGGCTTTTTCAGCCTCTTTATTTATCGGGGAGTTTTATAAAGGAACATTTTTTGCCAAAATTATCGGAACTATGGTGGACTTGCTGGCGGGCATTCCTTCCATAGTTTACGGTTTGTGGGGGTTTTATTATCTGCGCCCCCTGATCGTGAAGCTGGGGCTGAACGCTCAGGGATTCGGGGTTTTTACCGCCAGTATTATTTTGGCCATTATGATTATTCCTTACGCAACATCCATCAGCACGGAAATCATTTCCCTGGTTCCCAACCATCTGAAGGAAGCCGCCTACTCGTTGGGCGCCACCCGGATGGAGGTAGTCTGGAATGTTACGGTACCTGCTGCCCGGTCGGGCATCATCGCCAGCTACATTTTAGCGCTGGGACGTGCATTGGGTGAAACCATGGCCGTAACCATGCTGATTGGGAACGACAACCACATACCGAAGAGTATTTTCGGTATCGGGAATACCATGGCCAGCGTGATCGCCAACCAGTTCGGTGAAGCTCAAGGCTCGAAATTAAGTGCTTTGATTGCCATCGGTCTGTTGTTGTTTGTCATCACAGGGCTGATCAATGCTGCCGGTAAGTTTATCATCAAGAAATTAGCCTAGCACTATGGAAGATCAAAAAGTTATAGTAGATAAATTATCTTCAAAAAGCAAAGATGCTCGCAGAAAAGCATCCAACGGCATCTTTCATGGTCTGGTCATTTTGTTTTCACTGATTACCATCACTCCCATTATCCTGATCATCCTCAACCTGGTTGAAAAGGGATACAGGCAGATCAACCTGCACTTTTTTACCCAGATTGCACCCGATTCATGGGACGCCATGCAGGCCCTCAGTAAGGGGAAACTGATCCCCGGCGGGATCCTGAACGGAATCACAGGAACTTTCATGATGGTGGGCATGGCAAGTATTATTGCCATTCCGTTGGGCATTATGATCGGCATCTTTTTGTATGAAAACGGTGATAAACGCTATGCTAATTTTATCCGGGATATCACAGATATTCTGCAGGGAGCTCCTTCCATCGTGCTGGGTCTGATCGCCTATTTATGGGTCGTCAGGTACATCACACACGGTTTTTCGGCACTGGCCGGAGCCGTTTCACTGGCCATCATGATGCTGCCGCTGATCATACGTCCTACGGAGGAAACGTTCAAAATGATCCCCATTACCATCAAGGAAGCCGGCGTTGCGCTCGGCGTTCCCTATCACAAGATCATTCTGAAAGTGATGATGCCTACGGGTCTCAGCGGGCTCATGACCGGAATTCTGCTGGCACTCTCACGGGTGATCGGCGAAACAGCACCCTTGATGCTGACCGCTCTGGGAAGCCAGTACGTAAGCTTCGACATCACCAAACCTGCCAGCGCCATCCCACTGCTGATATGGAATTTTTATAACGACCCGAACCTGGTCAACCTCATCTGGAGTTCTTCATTATCTTTGGTAGCTTTGGTTCTGGCACTTAATTTGATATCTAAAAGAATTGCTTCAAAAAGGAAATAATCGAATATGGTCAATCCAATTACAGAAATAAAAAAACCCGTCCTCAGGATCCAGAATTTACATGTATCCTACGACAAGAATGTCAAGGATAAATACGCCGTTGCCAACGTCAGTGCCGACATAAAAAAGGATCAGATCACGGCCATCATGGGCCCCTCAGGTTGCGGCAAAAGCAGTTTGCTACGGGCACTGAACCGGATGCATGAGTTGTATCCCAACATTGTGACACAGGGAAAAATTTTCCTCAACGATGTGGATATTTCAAAGCTATCGAACATCGAACTGCGTAGGAAGATCGGGATGGTTTTTCAAAGCCCGAACCCTTTCCCGAGCATGAGCATTTACGAGAATGTCGTTGCCGGCTACAAGTTGAACGGCATCAAGCAAAAGAAAAGTCAGCGGGACGAGATCGTTGAAAAATCTTTAAAAGACGTAGCGCTTTGGAGTGAAGTAAAAGATGCGCTTCACAAACGGGGGAACTTCCTTTCAGGAGGTCAGCAACAACGGCTGTGCATTGCGCGCGCCCTGGCTTTTCAACCTGATGTGATCCTCCTCGACGAGCCCACCTCGGCATTGGACCCGGTTGCCACCTCGAAAATCGAAGACCTGCTGATCAAGCTGAAGAAAAACTACAGCATCGTGCTCGTAACACACAACATGGCTCAGGCAGCCCGTATTTCGGACTACTCCATGTTCATGTATCTGGGCGAACTGGTGGAGTACGGTAAGACAAAGGATATGTTTACCAATCCTTCCGATAAAAGAACCGAAGAATACCTGATGGGAAAATTCGGTTAATTCGTATCTTTATAAAAAAATAGAATATGAGCATTGCAAAAGACAAAGCAATACAGAAAATACTGAATGAGTTTGAAAAGGCATCAAACCTCACTCTGAAACAGTTAGACCTTCTGAAAAAAATCATCAACACAAAGATTGAAGGGATTCCGGCTGAAACCATCCAGCAACTGAAAAAGAACGAGAAAAAGCTGGACTGGTTTGAATTGAAAATCAGCGAAAGAATCACCAACAGTATCGTGTTGTACAGCCCGATGGCTTCGGAGCTGAGGAATATCATGGCCTGCTACAGGATGATCACCAACCTGGAACGTATCGGTGATCTGGTTATTAAAACGATGTCTACCATAAAAAAGATGGAAGATACCCGGCTGTTGAAGATGAATCTGGAAGACATCAATAAAATGGTGGATCTGACTACCGAGATGCTTCAAAAAGCCGTTTTCTCCTTTATCGAAGGCAAGAAAGAAGATGCGGAATGGGTTATCAATCATGATTCGGCTGTCAATTTCCTGAACAAGCACATTGCCCGCAATTCCATTCTGGCTGAGGAAGTGCTGGAGGAAGTTCAAAAGATCATCGTGGACTATTCCAGTATTAAAAGCCTTATTTCCAGCATCGAGCGCATGGCCGACCATGCTGCTCACATCGGAGAAGCTTCCATTTTTGCCCTCGAGGGTAAAGATGTCCGCCACCAGGGCTGAAAAGCTACAGACTAAAAATCAGATAAGGGACCGTGAATGTTCATGGTCCCTTGTTTTTTGAACAAAACCAACCCTTTTGGCTTTTAAATTTTATATTTGACAGGAAAACAGTTGCCTGTGCCCCGTTCGAATATCCTTAAGTCATGAGAAAATTTACATTCCTTATTCTTGCCATTTTAGTGTTTACGCAATGTAATACGCCTGTTGCAAAACACCATGATGCCGCGTCCCGTGAAGTGATAAGCGATCATGCCATGGTGGTGTGCGCCCGCGCCGAAGCTGCCAGTATCGGCATCCACGTCTTAAAGGAAGGCGGGAACGCCTTTGATGCCATGATTGCCACCAGCTTTGCTTTGGCGGTTTCATATCCCTTTGCAGGAAATATTGCCGGAGGCGGATTTATGGTATTCGAAACCCATGGCGGGAAAACGGGAGCCCTGGACTTCCGGGAAAAAGCACCGCTGGCAGCCTCCCGGAACATGTATCTCGATTCACAGGGAAACGTGGTTAAGGGCGAGAGCACGCTGGGCGGTCTCTCCGTGGGCGTTCCGGGAACGGTGGACGGACTTTTTAAGGTCTACAAAAAATTCGGAACCCTGCCTTTCGACAGCCTGATCCAGCCTGCCATCAACCTGGCTGAAAAAGGGGTGGTAGTCACAGAAAAACAAGCCAAAAGGCTGAACTATTATAAAAAATACTTCTTGGAGGAAAACGGCGAAAAGATGCCGCTGAACAAAAACTGGAAAGCCGGAGATACCATTAAATATCCGGAACTGGCCCGAACGCTGGAAAGGATCAGAGACAACGGAAGAAAGGGATTCTATGAAGGGAAAACCGCAGATATGCTCGTTTCTTACCTGAAAAAACACGGCGGCATCCTCACCCGAAGAGACATGGCTGAATATCAGGCCAGGTGGAGAAAAGCCATTGTCTTCCCGTACAAAGATGCCCGGATCATTTCCATGTCGCCGCCCTCCAGCGGCGGGATCTGTATTGCCGAAATTCTGAATGCTGTCGAGCCTTTTTCCATAGCCGGTCTTGGTCACAATACTACCCGATATATTCAGTTACTTACCGAAGCTGAGCGCCGGGCCTTTGCCGACCGGGCTTACTTTCTGGGTGATCCGGATTTTGTGAAAATGCCGGTGGATACACTTATTTCGCCTGAATATGCTCAAAGGCGGATGAAGAATTTTTCATGGGAACATGCCACACCTTCGTCAGAGATATCGCACGGCGACATCCGGGATTACGAAAGCATGGAAACCACGCACTTTTCCATCGTGGATAAATCCGGAAACGCCGTTTCGGTGACCACGACACTCAACGGCGCCTACGGCTCAAAACTCTACGTTCCGGACGGTGGATTCTTTTTGAATAACGAGATGGACGATTTCAGCGCCAAACCCGGAAGCCCGAACCAGTTCGGTCTGGTGGGCGCCGAAGCCAACGACATCCAGCCCGGGAAGCGGATGCTGAGTTCCATGTCCCCCACCATCGTGGACCGTAAAGGAAAACTTTATATGGTACTGGGTTCACCCGGCGGTTCTACGATCATCACCTCCGTGGTACAGACATTTCTAAATGTTTACGAATTCCACATGACCATGCAACAGGCTGTGGATGCACCCCGGTTTCATTCACAGTGGCTGCCCGACGACATCATGATGGAACCGGGTGGATTCAGCCCGGCACTTCAGGATTCCTTGCGAAAGCTGGGATATGCCATCGACACGTCCAATGCTCCTGTGATCGGAAAAGTGGATGCCATTTTAGTACTTCCCGACGGGAAACTGGAAGGAGGCGCCGATCATCGTGGAGATGACAAATCGGTCGGATACTGAAAACCAATAGCCAGACAACTGCTTAACTACCGTCCGACAACTGTTTGACAACAGTTTGACCACCATCTGACTACCCTCTTCCTATCCTTCCCAATGTTAAGTTTTTCGCTTTCTCTTGACAAATAAAAATTTTACTGTATTTTTGACCGACCGTTCAGTCAAAAAAATATTATGGCACCAAGATCCAGCAAACAATTCGAAGAAATCAGACAGACCCGTAAGGAAGCCCTGGTAAATGCTGCCATGGAATTGTTTGCCAGCAACGGCTTCGGCGGGACCTCCATCAGCAACATTGCTAAAAAAGCGGGGGTTTCCAAAGGATTGGTTTACAACTATTTTGAAAACAAAGAAGCGCTGGTAAAGGAAATCGTCATGGAAGGCATCCAGGAGATCATGAAAGAGATGGACTTCAATTTCTCACAGAATATGACGCGGGAACTCATGATTGACATGTTGGATAAGAATCTTAACTTAATCAAAAATAACAGCGATTACTGGAAACTTTATATTGCCGTAATTGCTCAACCGGCTGTGATCGAACTGGTAAAAGAAGAGATTTTTCAAGTAATGGGGGCTTATTTCATGGCCATAGGGCAGTATTATGAAGAAAAAGGGGCGAAAAATCCAATCGCTTACGCCTACCTCCTCGGCGCCATTTTGGACGGGATCGGATTAGACAGCCTTTATGATCCTGAGAATTATCCCTTTGCAGAGATCCGGGAAATTATAATAGAAAAGTTGATTTGATAGCATATGAAAACACGTTCATTTAAAATCTGTGGCCTTCTTTTGGCTGCATCCCTTTTGATGTCTGTTCCCGTAAAGGCCCAGACCATGACCGCCAAAGAGCTGGTTAATAAATCTTACAATTTGTTTTTGGGAAAAAGCAGTTTTAGTATTATGACCATGGAAATCATTCGCCCCAGCTGGCAGCGAAGTATCGAAATGCAGGCATGGTCGCTGGGCGATCAATACTATATCGCACTCATCACACAACCGGCACGCGACAAGGGAGAAGTCTTCCTGAAATACGATAAGGACATGTGGAATTTTATCCCGGCCATCAACAGGGTCATCAAAATTCCGCCCAGCATGATGATGCAATCGTGGATGGGTTCGGATTTCACCAACAACGATCTGATGAAACAAAACAGCATCGTGGAAGATTATACCCATAAATACAACGGCAGTGTCGCCATCGACGGTTACGACTGCTACGAAGTGGATCTCACGCCGTTGCCCGATGCAGCCGTGGTTTGGGGATCCATCAAAATGTGGATCGCCAAAAAGAACTTCAACATGCTGAAAGCAGGGTTCTATGACACCCATGGCAAGCTGGTGAAGACGGAAACCGCTTCAGATTTGAAAGTCATGGGAGGCCGGTTGCTGCCCACGCTGCTGGAGATGACTTCCAACACCAAACCGGGAGATAAGACGGTCATTCACATCTTGTATGAGGAATTTGACGTAAAAGGGATCAACCTGCCGTTCTTTTC
>CAYWBO010000045.1:15460-22870 GCA_964456625.1 uncultured Lentimicrobiaceae bacterium
GACCGTGCTTTTTTTGAGCCCAAGGGAATGGAGAAAACATTCGAAAGCATACCCGGCATAAAAAATGTACTACCCGGATTACAGACCTTTTCTCTGGCCTCCTACGGCAATCAAACCAAGGGGATCCTGGTTTCAGGCATCGATCCCGGGCTGCAGAACAAACAAACCAACCTTTCCGGGAAAATCGTCAGCGGCAAATATCTCACCGCTCCCGATGAAGTACTGATCGGTGACCAGCTGGCCAAATTCCTGAAAATCGGTGTTGGTGACAGTTTGGTTTTGCTGGGACAAGGATACCGGGGACTTACCGCTTACGGCATTTACAAGGTAGCCGGGATCTTCCATCTGCCCTCGCTGCAAATGAACAGCAGTCTTTTGTACATGAGCCTGACCGATGCACAAAATTTTGTCTATCCCTATCAAACCGGGCTGCTGACAGACCTCTCCGTTTTTTTGAACAGTCAGTCGGAGCAGAAAAGTGTACAGGCAGCCCTGGCAGAAAAACTGGGGAAGAAGTTTGAAGTAATTCCGTGGCAGACCATGCTTTCTGATATTTTACAAACCATCCATGTGGATAATGTGGGCGGTCAGTTTATGCTGATGATCCTTTATGTGATCGCTGCTTTCGGTATTTTCAGCACCATTATGATGATGACCATGGAAAAACGAAAACAATATGCCGTGATGATCTCGGTGGGAATGCAGCGTAGCAGGCTGATCAGCGTCAGCGTGGTGGAAACCTTCATCGTCGCCCTGATCGGAATCCTGGTGGGGCTAATGATCGCAACACCCATCCTGTATTACCTGCATTACAATCCCATACCCATGACGGGAGATATGGCCCAAATGTACCTCGAATTCAACATTCAGCCCATCCTGCCCTTCTCTATTAAAGCGCACATCTTCCTGAGTCAGACCATCATCGTCTTGTCTCTGTCCTTGCTGTCTGCGTTGTACCCTGTGATTTATCTTTCGAGATTTAACGTTTTGAGAGCTTTCAGACACTAAAAAACAAAAAGATGTTACTGTCCATCGCCTGGAGAAATATCTGGAGAAACCGCCGCAGGACTTTGATTGCGGCAGGAGCCGTATTTATGGCATTGGCGTTGGCACTGGTGATGCTCTCTATGAAATACGGCTCCTTCGAACAAATGATAGGAGCCGGTGTGAACCAGGTGGGTGACCTTCAGATCCACGACTCCGGTTATTGGGAAAATAAAAGTATCGATCATGCTTTTTTTGACAACCAGGATATACAACGGATTTTAAAGGAATTTCCGGAGATCAAAAGAGTGATCCCGCACTTGCAGACATTCTCTCTGGCTTCCTACGGAACACAGACCAAGGGGATCATGGTTTCGGGCATCGATCCAAAACTCGAAGATGAACAGCTCGGATTGTCGCGAAAGATCATCAAAGGTCATTATCTGCAGAAAGACAACGAAGTACTGATCGGTGATAATATGGCCGAATTCCTGAAGATCGGTGTCGGTGACAGCATTGTGTTGCTGGGACAGGGATACAGAGGCATCACTTCTTACGGAATTTATAAGATCGCCGGGATCTTTCACCTGCCGTCACAACAGATGAACAGCAGCGTTTTATACATGAACCTGAGTGACGCCCAGAACTTTGTATATCCCTATCAGAAAGGGCTGCTCACAGGATTTTCCATTTACCTCGACAAACCTTCTCAGGCGGAAAAAGCCGTACCGAAGATTAAGAAACAACTAGGAAAAAACTACGAGGTGATCACATGGGAAACCATGTTATCGGAACTTTTACAAACCATAAAAATGGGCAAAGCCGCCAACCAGATTTTTGTTTTGATTTTATACGTTGTCGCTGCCTTCGGAATTTTCAGCACCGTGCTGATGATGACCATGGAAAAGCGAAAACAATATGCCGTGATGGTTTCCATCGGAATGAACCGCGGCAAGCTGGCCTGGATGAGCACGCTGGAGACTTTTATGGTTTCCATTGTGGGGGTGGTTGCCGCATTGGTGGTCATTGCACCCATCCTGTTTTACATGCACCTCCATCCCATCCCGGTAACGGGCACCATGGCCAAGGTTTATCTGGAGTACAATATCGAGCCGGTCATGCCCTTTTCCATGAGTCCGTACCTCTTTTTCAGCCAGACACTGATCGTTTTGACCCTGTCATTTTTATCGGCCTTGTATCCGGTTATTTATGTATTTAGATTCAAAATATTAAACGCCTTCAGGCACTAAACTTAAGATTATGTTATTTGCCATTGCATGGAGAAATTTATGGAGAAACAAACTTCGCAGTTCGGTGATTTTTGTCTCCATCGCGGTTGGGATCATCGGGGCTGTATTTTCCGGCGGCTTTATGGCGGGAATGGCGGATCAGCGTGAAGATGCTGCCATCGCAAACGAAGTCTCCAACATTCAGATCCACAATCCCGAATTTCTTTTAAACGAGGAAGCCCGATATATGGTTCCGGAGGCCCGGGAAAAAGTCAGGGAAATAGAAAAAATCCCGCAGGTGAAAGGCGTCAGCGACCGTCTGAAAATCACAGGGATGGCCGCCTCTGCCAACGCCGGAGCCGGAGTCACCATTCGGGGTGTAAACATCGCCCAGGAGCTGAAAGTCAGCGACATCAACCAGTATGTCATCCATGGAACCTATCTGGCACAGGATGACAAATTTCCGGCCGTGATCGGGCAGAAATTATCGCACAAACTCGATCTGGGGCTGGGAGATAAGATCATCATCACCTTGTCGGATTCCAGCGGCACCATCACCAGCGGAGCTTTCACCATTGTGGGGATCTATAAAACATCCAACAATCAGTTTGACGAGTCCAATGTCTTCGTCAAGAAAAGCGATCTGGCCAAACTGGTGGGATATCCTGTCAGCGACGGAAATGAAATTGCCATCCGCCTGCACTCTAATCTGGACACTCCAATGGTTGTGGATAAACTGAATAAAATGATGGCCGGTGAAGTGCAGTCAAAAGAAATCATCATCCAAAGCTGGGATCAGATCCAGCCCCTGCTGAAATCCATGGTTGCCATGATGGATTATTTTTCCTATCTGTTTCTGATCATCATTATGGCAGCACTGGCATTTGCCATCATCAACACCATGCTGATGGCCGTGATGGAACGGACAAGAGAAATCGGAATGCTGATGGCGCTGGGAATGAACAAGAAAAAGATCTTCAACATGATCCTGCTGGAAACGATTTTCCTTTCAGTGATCGGCGCATTAGTAGGGCTGGGAATCAGCATGCTGGTGGTGCACTACTTCGCCACTTACGGATTAGACCTGACGCACACCGCCAGCGGGTTGAACGCCTTCGGCTACAGTGCCCGTATTTTCTTCCGTGTCAACAACGGATTCTATCTGACGAGTCTGATTCTGGTGGTGATCATCGCCATCATTTCCGGAATTTCACCGGCATTAAAAGCTTTAAAATTACAGCCGGCAACGGCCATCAGAGAAAATAATTAATGATCCTTTAAATATAAGACCATGAGTATCATTCAAGCAAAAAACATTTATAAAACGTACAACGAAACCAACGTTCCGGTGCATGCACTCAACGGTGTCGATCTGGAAATCGAAAAGGGGGAGTTTACCGCCATCGTCGGGCCATCGGGTTCCGGGAAAACCACGTTGCTGAACATCATCGGCGGACTGGACCTGCCTTCGGAAGGCGATATTTTTATCGAAGGAACAAACCTGAAGAGCTTAAGTTCCAGAAAACTGATCGATTTCAGACTTCACAACATCGGTTTTGTGTTCCAGGCCTACAACCTGATCCCCGTGCTGACCGCACTGGAAAACACAGAATTCATTCTGGAGCTGCAGGGCGTTCCGAAAAAAGAGCGGGAGAAAAAAGCCATGGAAATCCTTCAGACGGTAGACATCGCCGACAAAAGGGACCACAAACCGGGGCAGCTTTCGGGAGGACAGCAGCAACGCGTGGCCGTGGCCCGCGCCCTGGCATCGCAGCCTAAATACATCATCGCCGACGAGCCTACGGCCAACCTGGATTCCAAATCAACGGAAGAGCTGCTGACGCTGATGAAGAAAATGAATGAAAAATTTGAAACCACCTTCGTCTTTGCCACCCATGACCAGCGGGTGATGGACAAAGCACGTCGTATCGTCACCATCGAAGACGGGAAGGTGGTGAGTGACGAAACTTTTGATCGTTAAAAAAGCCTTTGGATTCATGTTAAAAAAAATGAGAACAGCCCACACCTCCGGATTACAAATCCGGAAGAGCAAAAAGATGTTAAAGAAACTGAGAACAGTCCTTATCCTCAGCATAACGTTTCTTTTTGCGGGTCAAACCGTTGCCCAGAGCGGGAACAATGTCTCTATCAAAGGTTTTGTGGAATACAACAACACAGTCTGGGCACCGCCTTTGCGACAGTCGTGGATGGAGCTTTCAGGCGTTTACAACCGCCTTGACTTTAACTGGTTCCCCAGCAATCATTTCAATTTTCAGGTCGGGATGCGCAACAATTTTAATTTTGGTTCCATGCTGGCCCGGTTTTCTCCGCTGTATTCCAATTACCTCACGGAAGACAACGGTTTCATGGATCTGACCTTTAACCTGGCCCACGATTCTTCCTATGTTTTCTATTCCAATTTAGACCGGTTGAATTTCAAACTCAGTTTCAGCAAACTGGAAGTTACCATCGGAAGGCAACGTATCAACTGGGGCATCAACACGGTGTGGAATCCCAATGATATTTTCAACACCTACAATTATTTCGATTTCGACTATGTGGAGCGTCCCGGCAGTGATGCCGTGTTGGTGCAATATTACACCGGAGCATTGTCGTCGTTACAGATTGCGGCAAAACTAGATCACAAACACCAGCTGACGGCTGCCGCCATGTACAAATTCAATCTGAAAAATTACGACATTCAGCTTCTGGGTGGCGTGATGGATCAGGATTTTGTGGCCGGATTCGGCTGGGCGGGACAAATCAAAGGCGCCGGTTTCACAGGGGAAGCCAGTTATTTCAGAGATACGAAAACCTTCAGCCATACGACCGGGCAATGGGTGATTTCTGTCAGCGGGAACTACACGCTGAAAAGCGGGCTGTTCCTCAATGCCTCCGCAATCTACAACAGCACGGGTTCAAAAGGTCCGGCAGGTTTCAACAACTTTCTGCAACTCGCTAACCTTTCGCCGAAAACCCTCACCCTTTCACGCATGAACTGGTTTGCAGAAGCCTCCTACCCTGTCACGCCTTTGATCAAAGCCGACGTGTCCTCCATCTTAAATCCTTATGATCATTCCGCCTTTTTTGGCCCTTCCTTGGATTTCAGCCTGACAGAAAACCTGGAACTCTTCGTTATGGGACAGGTTTTCATGGGCAAACAGGCTACAGAATACGGCGACTACGGCCAAATGTATTACATGCGCCTGAAGTGGTCATTTTAAAAAAGCCGTACTTCCATCACTGAAAACCGTTTCCTGAAAACCTATTTTTTGTAGGCGTATCCCTTATTTTGGCTTAATTTATCCGGTGTTTGAAGGTTCTTGTTACTTTTGTAGTCATAAAATAAAATTATGAACGAAGACTTAACAAAACTGGAACCGGCCAAGGTTTGGAAATTTTTTAGAGAAATCCTTTCCATTCCCCGGCCGTCAAAAAAAGAAGATAAAGTGGTCCGGTACCTTCTGGCTTTCGCCGAAGAGCGTAACCTGGAAGCTATAAAAGACGAAATAGGCAATGTGCTGATCAGAAAACCGGCAACACCCGGAATGGAGCACAAAAAGTCGGTGGTACTGCAGAGTCACATCGACATGGTGTGTGAGAAAAACAGTGATAAAGTTCATGATTTTGAGAACGATCCGATCGAGGCATATGTGGAAGACGGATGGGTAAAAGCCAACGGAACCACACTCGGCGGTGATGACGGAATCGGGGTAGCAGTGGAGCTGGCGTTGCTGGACTCGACTGACATTCCTCACGGGCCGTTGGAATGCCTTTTTACCATAGATGAAGAAACCGGCCTGACAGGAGCTTTCGGGTTGAAACCCGGCTTCCTGAAAAGTAACATTTTACTGAATCTGGATTCGGAAGACGAAGGACAGCTTTTCATCGGCTGTGCCGGAGGACAGGATACGCTGAACTGGTTGCCTTATAAAAAGGAAGCCGTTCCGGCAGGGTATCATTCGCTCAAGGTCATGGTTTCGGGACTGACCGGCGGGCATTCCGGTGACGACATTAACAAAAACCGGGGCAATGCCAACAAGATCCTGAACCGTTTCCTTTGGATGAACAAAGATAAGTATGGCATGAAACTCAGTATTTTTGACGGTGGAAACCTCAGAAACGCCATCGCCCGCGAAGCTTTTGCCATCGTGATGTTACCTTCTGAAAAAGCAGAAGCACTTGTGTCCGAAGCCAAGGCCTTTGAAAATGTGATGAGAAATGAATTTCACACTACCGAGCCCGGATTGCAGATATCAGTTACAGAAACCGAACAGCCGGAATACGTTATAGAGGATGCGGATTTCACAAAGCTGGTACAAGCTATCTATGCCTGTCCCCACGGTGTAATCGCCATGTCACAGGATATCCCCAATTTCGTAGAAACCTCTACCAATCTGGCTTCCGTAAAGTTTAAGGAAGATGAAATTGTAGTCACCACCAGTCAGCGCAGTTCGGTTGAATCCGAGAAATGGAATGTGACAAATATGATCACCAGCCTGTTCAGCCTGGCAGGAGGCCGTTCCAAAACGTCGGAAGGATATCCCGGATGGACGCCCAATCCCAATTCAGAAATTGTGGATCTTACGGAAAAGATGTACAAACAGCTTTTCAACGTGCAGCCCAAAGTGCTGGCAATTCACGCAGGGCTGGAATGCGGCCTGATCGGCGACAAATATCCTGAAATGGATATGGTTTCCTACGGTCCGACCATTAAAGGGGCACACTCACCCGACGAAAGACTGGACATTGAGACGGTGGTAAAATTCTGGAAACTGACCCTGGAGGTTCTCAAAAACATTCCGGACGAAAAATAGTCTAACAAAGCACCCTGTCGAGACAAGTCATTGCACGGCATTTCGTATTGTTGCTTATCTTTGTTCAGAGCAATCTCATGCAAAAAAACAGGGATGAGCAACAATCTCTTAAAACAAATATCCGGGATCATCTCTTTGCCGTATAAAAAAAATTGGGCAAGGCGATTTCATTTTCCGGTTTTCATTGCCCTGATAGCCACGACTGTATGGGGAATGGGATCCTGCCAGAAGCCAAATCTCATCAGTCACGATCCGTCGCTGCATCTTGCATTTTCCAATGATTCGGTGATTTTCGATACAGTCTTCACCAGCCTTGGCTCTGCCACGCAGGCCCTGATGGTTTACAACCGTTCCAACAGCAACCTGATGATCTCCAACAT
>CAYWBO010000045.1:22970-24125 GCA_964456625.1 uncultured Lentimicrobiaceae bacterium
CATATCACATCGGGATTTCCGCCTTACAAAATTGTTGCCGACAGTATGCAGACCACGCACTGGGATAACAAGTTGCCTTACGTTATCTACGGTTATGCCGTGGTGGATGCTTACGGGAAACTGGTCATCGATCCGGGCACGCATATTTATTTCCATAAAGATGCCGGGCTCTGGGTGTATGCCAACGGGCAGCTGGATGCGGAAGGAACCCTTGAAAATCCGATTGTTTTCGAAGGCGACAGGCTGGATACCAGCTATGCAAGCCTTCCGGGACAATGGGACCGGATCTGGATCATGGAAGGCACTTCGGGGAAAAACAACATCATCAAGAATGCGGTGATCAAAAACGGGTATGTCGGTATCCAGGCCGAATCGTTTTTCCATCCCACTCAAAACAAACTGATCCTGGATAATGTGATCATCAAGAATATGAACGGTGCGGGGATCTTTACCAGGAACTACAACATTACCGCACAAAATGTGGTAGTTGGCGATTGCGGCGGATATTGCATGGCGCTGACCCGGGGCGGAAACTACCAATTTATTCAGTCCACTTTTGCCAATTACTGGCCCTATTCGGTGAGGAATAATCCAGCCGTGATGATCAGCAATTATACGGTGGATACCAACAACCAGACGATTTCTAATTCCATGCATTTCGACCTGGGCAACAGCATCATCTATGGCTACAACGACAACGAATTCAGTACAAAGATGGTTTCCGGGGCCGATTCCGCTTATTATCTCGACCACTGTCTTGTAAAAACGACCCTGAGTATGAGTGACCCGGACTATTTCAATCAGATCTTTAAAAACATGGATCCTCTTTTCAGGAATACGGACAAACAGGATTACCGCCTTGACACACTTTCGCCAGCCATCGGGAAAGGCGACCCCAACATCAGTGTTCAGGCACCCAGCGATATCCTGGGAAATCCGCGCGGGATGTTTCCCGATCTCGGAGCCTATCAATTTGTTCCCAATCAGCGTAAAAAGTAAAGAGAAACTTACTAATTTTGCCCCCTTTAACTGTTTGGTCTGGTCTTTGCAGTTAATTAATCACAGCTACTCATAGAAAATAAAGGCTATGATCATCGGAATCGGAGGCGTGAGCAATGCCGGAAAAACAACGTTGGCCAATAGATTAAAAGAATC
>CAYWBO010000046.1:0-23713 GCA_964456625.1 uncultured Lentimicrobiaceae bacterium
AAAAAGACATTGTCCGCCACAAGTTGGTGACAAGAATTGTAAATGCTTATCAAAAACACCAAAATCATTAAGCCAATGAATTCAGATGCTGTAGTAAGAACCGATTTCAACTTTCCCGGTCAGAAAAGTGTGTATCACGGAAAAGTTCGTGACGTTTATAATATTAACGACCAGTTCCTGGTCATGGTGGCCACCGACCGTATTTCCGCCTTTGATGTCGTCCTGCCGCAGGGTATTCCCTTCAAAGGACAAGTGCTAAACCAGATCGCCGAGAAATTTCTTGATGCCACGGCAGATATCGTTCCCAACTGGAAGATTGCCAGTCCCGATCCCATGGTGACCATTGGAAAGTACTGCAACCCTTTCCCGGTGGAGATGATCATCCGCGGTTACCTGACGGGAAGTTCCTGGCGAACCTATAAATCCGGTGCCCGCGCCATTTGCGGCGTTCCGATCCCGGACGGCATGCGCGAACACCAACGTTTCCCGGAACCTATCGTGACTCCGACTACCAAAGCCGTAGAAGGTCACGATGAAGATATTACACGGGAAGAAATCATCAGCCAGAACCTGATTTCAGAAGAAGACTACAATCAACTGGAAGCTATCACTAAAAAGCTTTTCCAGCGCGGTAGCGAAATAGCCGCTGAAAAAGGACTGATCCTGGTGGACACTAAATACGAATTCGGAAAAGTGGGCGATCAGATCTATCTGATCGACGAGATCCACACACCGGATTCTTCCCGGTATTTCTATGCCGATACCTACGAAGAACATTTCGCCAAAGGCTTACCGCAACGTCAACTGTCCAAGGAATTTGTCCGCGAATGGCTGATGGAAAACGGTTTTCAGGGAAAAGAAGGACAGCAGGTTCCTGAAATGACCCCCGAAATCGTCGACGGTATTTCGAAAAGATACATCGAACTGTTCGAAGGAATTACCGGCGAGAGATTCGATTATGCCGATCCTAAAAATATCGTGGAAAGGATTGAGAAAAATATCAGTACTTTCCTGAAAGAACAGGGATAAACGATAGAAACCCATGAGTTCGCTCATGGATGATAACTCAAAAATCCCTGTGGCGCGACAAACCCACAGGGATTTTTTTATTAATGAAATTTCACATAAATCCCGAAGAAAGGTTATGAAACAAGAAAACTTAATAACAGATATGATAAATTTTCTTACTTTAGTGTGCTTAAAGACCAAAACCCGTTATTGAATCTTCTCAATATCATAAGTATTGTTTTATTTGGGGGGAAACTAGAAAGTAAAAATGTCTTCAAAGACAGAAGCACGGCTTCATACTGTTTTCTGTACAATTTGACAATTTTAAAGACTGAATAGAAATCAATTCCAAAAATTATGAGAAACAAGAACAACCTTTTAATTTACGCACTGGGGTTATTTTTTCTGCTTGCTGTGAGTGGCTGTAAAAAGCCCTCCTCACCTGCACCTGCACCAATTACAGTGGCAGCGTTAAACACAACAATCAATAGCACTACAGAATCCTCTGCAATCTGCACAGCCAATATTGAAAATAACGGAGGAGTCTCCATCACGGAGAAAGGTTTCTGCTGGAGTACTAACCAAAATCCGACGGTCAATGATAACAAAATCATTACTCATGACGATTCGTTAACATTTCACGATACGATTCCCGGATTAATTTCCAATACGAAATATTATGTAAGGGCTTTTGCAATCAATGAAAAAGGGATTGCTTATGGCGATGAACAATCTTTTACCTTATGGTTGAACGTCCCGGGTCCTGATGTTACCGACATAGACGGAAATAAATATACTTCCGTCAAAATAGGCTCCCAGATATGGATGGTTGAAAATCTTAGGACCACAAGGTACAGAAATGGTGATTCGATCGGTACTACCCATCCCGACACTTTGATGGTCAATATTGAATCTTCGCCTAAATATCAATGGGCTTATAAAGGAGAAAAAAACAATGTTACATCTTATGGTCGGTTATACACCTGGTATGCTGTAAATGACAGCAGAAATATTGCTCCGACAGGCTGGCACGTTCCTACAGCAGATGAGTGGAAGAAACTAATTAATTACCTCGGTGGAGATAATACTGCCGGTGGACAGCTTAAAGCAACGGGTTTAACCTACTGGAAAAGCCCAAACGCGGGAGCCACCAATGCAAGCGGATTTACGGCCCTTCCGGGTGGATTCAGAGAGTTGGACGGATCGTTTCAGGCCCAGGGATATGGTACCTATTTTTGGTCGTCAACGGATGATCTAAATTTTGGTGTTGAAATTGTCGGGGTAGGCACTTATGATAAAACTACTGGTTTGTCTGGTGCCGGTGCCAAGTGGGATGGTTTTTATGTACGTTGCATAAAGGACAACTAAGGCTAAAAGGTCATTCCCCGCTTAACCCAACGCTGTAAGCAGGTATTTCAGATCTTTTGCTTTCTCCTGATTTTTATTCTCAAGATGTAAGATGATCATCTCCTCCATCAGGCGGCGGATAATGGTAAGATTATCCCCGGGAAGGAAAAATTCCGGGGATTCTTTTATCTTCAGCTGTTTCAGGAAAAGGGCGATCTCACTGCTTCTGAACAGCGCCCCTTTGTTAAAAGGATTCAGATAGAACAACACTTCATCCCGGGTGTAATCTTTGGCCTGCTTCAGCGAGATGAAATCATCCATATAGACCAGAATGAAATGTGTAGGCAGGTTTACCCCGAAAACGGGAAGATTCACGCTTTGTGCCACGATGAGGTACAACAATCCCAGCGACAGCGGGTTCCCTTTTTGTATTCTCAGTAAGTTGCTCAGGATATATGTCGCCAGCTTCGGCGTTTGTCCGGCAAGGCCCCGAAAACCATATACCTTATAAAGCACATGGTTTACAACACGGATCTTCTCCAGTGCTGTGAGTGAATCATTCATCTCCAGCCAGACATCCTGGATGATCTTTTCAACAGATTTCTTATGGGTTACCAGGTTAAAACCGGGTTCATGAAACGCCGATATCAACAGATAAGGTTCCAGCAATGAAATACTGCCGCCTTCGGCCCACAACTTCAGATTTTCAAAGGTGTCGTTCAACCGGATGCTGCCCATCATTTCTTCAACGCGGGCAATTTCCTTCTCTTCGGAAAGCTGCATCCACGATTCCTCCAGAAAGGGAATGGCCACCGGTCCGTATTCGATCACCTTATTCCGGATGTGATTGAAGACCGCTTCATCAGGTTCATCCAGCATTCGGATCAACGCTTCCAGTTCTTTGTTGTCAAATTGAGTTGTGGCCATGGTTCAAACAATAAAATCCTGAAGCAAGGAAGCCGGAAGTTTCCTTCTTTACAGGTTTAAAAATAAGAAATCAAAACCGTAAAAGGTAGCAGCAGTAAAAATGTTTTAAACAATTTTCACAAGGAAATAATTCTTTTTCCCTTTTTGCACCAGGATGTACTTCTGATTCAGCAGGTCGTGAACCCCCAGTTTATAGTTTTCATCAATTTTTTCCTTGTTGATCATCACGCCGTTATCCTTCAGCATCCGGCGGGCTTCACCGTTGGATTTAAAGATGCCTGTCATTTGTGCAAGGAAGTCCAGGATTCCGGGTACGCTGTCAAAATCGGCACGTGAAACTTCGGGCTGCGGTACGCCACGGAAAACATCCAGCAAGGTTTTTTCGTTCAGCTTTCTCACAGTTTCCGTCGTTCCTTTTCCGAAAAGGATCTGCGAGGCTTCTTCAGCAGCCAGGAACTCTTCTTCCGAATGAACACGGGTGGTAAGCTCCTTCGCCAGCGTTTTCTGCAGCAGACGCATGTGAGGTGCTTCGCGGTGTTCGTTGACCAGCACCTCGATTTCATTCCGCGAAAGCAGGGTGAAGATCTTTACATAACGCTCAGCATCTTCGTCCGAAACGTTCATCCAGAACTGATAAAATTCGTAAGGACTGGTTTTTTCCGGGTCAAGCCAGACGTTGCCACTTTCCGTTTTACCGAATTTACTTCCGTCGGCTTTGGTGATCAGCGGGCAGGTGAGAGCAAACGCGTTGTTTTCATGTCCCAGCTTTCTTCTGATCAGCTCCGTGCCTGTGGTGATGTTTCCCCACTGGTCGGCACCGCCCATCTGAAGCTTGCAGCCTTCATGTTCGTACAACCACAGGAAATCGTAACCCTGTACCAGCTGATAGGAGAACTCCGTAAACGACATGCCACTATTGCTTTCAGTGCTGATACGTTTCTTCACCGAATCCTTGGCCATCATGTAATTCACGGTGATGTGTTTGCCGATGTCGCGGATAAATCCCAGGAAGGAAAACTCCTTCATCCAGTCGTAGTTGTTCACCAGCAGCGCACGGTTTTCAGCGTTACTCTCGAAATCAAGAAATTTCGAAAGTTGTGCTTTTAAACAATCCTGGTTATGGCGCAACGTCTTTTCATCCAGCAAATTTCTTTCCTGTGACTTCCCTGAAGGGTCACCAATCATCCCGGTAGCTCCGCCGATCAAAGCAATCGGACGGTGTCCGGCAAGCTGCATATGTTTCAGCATCATCACGCCCACCAGGTGGCCAATATGCAAAGAATCGGCCGTGGGGTCAATGCCCACATAGCCGGAGGTCATTTCTTTGTTCAACTGTTCTTCTGTCCCCGGCATGACGTCGTGTATCATCCCACGCCACCGCAATTCTTCAACAAAATTCTTTCGTTCGCTCACGCTCTTTTGCTTTACATTACTATCAGGAAAAAACCGGAACAAAGATAGGGATTTGATTTATTAGACAATCCATGAGCTTTTTGAAATCGGCTATGTCAATAAAAACGCGCATTTTTCTTTGTGAATCAAATAATTATTCCTTAGATTTGCTCGAAGGTTCGTTTTTCATTGAGTTCGTTTTATTCGTTAAAAAAGACTTTTATTTATGAAAAAAACTCTTTACCCCCTGTTGTTTCTTGCCTTTATTTTTTCGACCATTGGCGCCAAAGGGCAGTCAACACAACTTGTTTATAAAACAAAAGGAAAAACCGCATACCGCGTCAATATTGCGCTTTCCGACGACATGGGACATGAAAACATCAGCCCGGAAGCTTTTCAAAACAACGACAATGTTTATTTTGTCATCACGTCGACCTCCTCGTCAAAAAAGGATTATTTCAAGGACAACGACATTACCGATTATTTCTCCAAGATCACCATCCATCAGGATGGAGAAAGGGTCCAGCAAAGCAAAGCGCCTTCTTCTTTTTCTGATGAGAAAGGAAAAATGAACCGTGTGATCATCTCCTTTTCAAAAGACAATGTCAAACTTTACGAGCCGTTTTCTTTTGTCAATGATTTGGGAGAATCACCGAAAATCAAAATCAAAGAGGCCTTTTTACCGTCTTATGAACGGTATAATAAACTTTTTGAAGAGGGGAAGACATTACTGAGTGGCAAGCAGTACACCGATGCTTTTAAAACACTGTCGCAAATCGGCAACGATGCGCAGAGCAACCCAGCCATCTCCTCGTTTTCATTTTACAAAAATGCGATGGAAGACCTGTCTATGCAAGCCGTCCGGGGTTATGCCGACAGTATTTCAGCGGTCTTCTCGCAAAAAGAAAAACAATTTACCACTGCCAAAACCAAACCGGCGTTGGACGCCTGCGAAGCAGTGCTGAATGCTTTTAATAGCCAAGCCTCACTGTTTCAGGCCTATTTGAATTCGGCTGTGACTGGCGTGGATAAGCTGAAGGTCTATTTCAATAAAATCGACCATGACATGAACAGCAGCTACCAGAACGACCGTCAGGTTTTCAAGAAAGCCAACATGGCGCTTCTGGAAAGCAGCAACTACACAGAATACAAATTCTATCTGTTTGTGGATGTTCTCAGTCGCATGCTGTGCCAGACCGACTCGTTACAAATCATTCAGGGGCTGAAACCCATCGACATCAAAACGCTGAACAACCTGGGACAGAAAAAGGAAGAGCTTTCAAATACGGGGTGGCTGAACGAATTCAAAACACTGATCAGCTTTTTGAACGACAACATTACACAAAAGAAGATGATCTTCGACGGATCAATCCTGTCGAACTTAAAACGCCAGGATACGTTGGAACACCAGCCTTATTACGAAATATTCTCTGCTTTCAACAGTCTGGACGACAACCCCGGAAAATTCTACACAGCACTGAACAATGCCCTGGTAAAATGTACCGACAGCACGCTGTTGAACGATATCGACACGTGGCTGGTTTCCTACAAAATGACACACGAAGGTATCGAATCGGGCAATGTTTCCGGCATCAACAAGGGAATCATCGCCATCAGAGAAGGCCAGTGGAATGATGCGGACAATATCTTCAACATTCTGAAGCGACAGGCCAACCAGAATCCGGTGCCGTGGTTTTATTCCGCCGTCATTCAATACCATAACAACCAGGTGTTTTCAGCGCAGGCACAGTTTGCCCGGGCGTTGGAACTGTATCCGCATTATCTGGCACCGCGTCAGTTTATCTTCCACATCCTGAATTCGCAAAAACAATATAGCAACCTGCTGACACAGGCCGACACGGCCATCTATTCTTTCAACATCTGGTATTTCCATTATATGAAAGCACTGGCCCTTCTGGAGCTGAACCGCACCACAGATGCCATCAACGAAGTGCTGTCCCAGTGTATTCCCATGAATAAATGGGACGAAAAACAATACTATCTGCTAGGCGATGCTTACATCCAGGTGAATAATTTCAACAAAGCCCGTGAAGTCTACATGCACACCCGGGAGATCGATCCGTTTTCCGGCTCAAAATTCTTCAACGATAAGATGAAGATGCTCATCAAAAAAGAACAGGATTACCACGCCAAAATAAAACAGGAGCAGCTCAAGAAAGAACAGGAACAACAGGAGCAGATGAAACAGGAGCAAATGAAGAAAGCACAGCCGGCTGATACCCAAAAAGTGCAAACACCGCAGGACACCACAAATCAGAAATAATGCTGTTTATTTCCTGTTGAACGCGATTTGTTCGAAGACCCAGAATAGAATAGCGAGTAGTGCGAAGCCTGCTCCCAGGAAACAGATGCCTATCCAGCCATAAGCCTCGTATGTGGCCGCTGAAGTTGCCGATCCGATGGCACCACCGATAAAATACGTGGTCATGTAAGCCGTGGTGATCCGACTTCTGGCGTCGGGTCTGACTTTATAAATTTCACTTTGGTTGGTGATATGGGTTCCCTGCACGCCGGCATCCAGTATCACGATTCCGGCTATGAGCGGAATAAGGTCTTTCGTTCCCAGCAGCATCAGCAGAAAAGCAATCAGATTGATGACCAGAAAAGCAATGGTAGTTTTGTTCGCCAATCCTTTGTCGGCCCAGCGCCCTGCCATGTTGGCACTGAAAGCCCCGGCTGCACCCACCAGTCCGAACAAGCCGATCACCGCATCAGAATAATGATAGTGCGGCCCGGCCAGCAGAAAGGTCAGGCTGGTCCACAGCACGCTGAAGTTGGCAAATACCAGCGCCCCGTAAACCGACCGGATCCGTAAAATTCTTTCGGTTTTCACCAATTCCCACACCGAAAGCAGCAATCCGGGATAATTTAGTTTTAAATCCATTTTATACTTCGGAAGAAATCGTGCCAGTACCAGCGACTGGATCACGATCAACAAGGCGGCAAATCCGAATACCGCGCGCCATCCGGCATATTCCGAAATAAACCCTGCCAGGGTACGGGCCAGCAAAATACCGATCAGCAGCCCACTCATCACCTGTCCCACTACTTTTCCCCGTTCATCATCTTTGGCCAGCGTAGCGGCAAAAGGAACCAGGATCTGCGCCACCACCGAGGTTACCCCGATGATCAACGAAGCGACCATGAAAAGATGCAGGGTTGGTGAAACGGAAGCCACCACCAGCGAAAGTGCCGTCAGCAATAATATGGAAATGATCAGCCGTTTCCGCTCAAAAAGATCACCGAGGGGTACCAGGAAAAGCAATCCCAACGCATAGCCCAGCTGGGTAAAAGTGACGATCATCCCCGCTGCCGTGGTGCTGGAGTGAAAGGCATTTGCCATGGTATCCAGCAGCGGCTGAGCCCAGTAAAGATTCGCCACCGTAACCCCGCAGGCCACGGCCAGAATAAACACAAGTACGGGATTCAATGATTCATGCCCGCTTTTTCCCGTCACATAAATCCGGTGCTTTGAAGTTTTCGGTTGTCCTTCCATAATGATCATGCCTGCTAAAGAAAAATCCCCGGTTTCTTCTGGTCTTTAATGAAGTGGCAATAATACAGATAAAAATGTTTCAAGAGATTTTTATCATTTTCATTACGGATCACCATCTGAAATAACTGATATATTGTTTGTTATATAATATTTATGCGTATTTTTGGCATAATAGTTGCAATACTTATAACGTTCCCAAAAATCCTGTACATCATGAAAAAACAAATTGGGTCCCTGCTTACTCTCTTCCTGATCTTATGTGTTGCCGGCAACAAAGCCTGCCCGCAGAACTCATCTGATTCAATGAGTCTGAATGAGAATACAAAACTACTGGTCCAAAGCAACAATCAGTTTGGTCTGGAGCTTTTCAAAGAAGTGGCGGCGCACACCGACAGCACCCAAAACTTTATGATTTCGCCACTGAGCGCCACCCTGGCACTCTCAATGGTTTATAACGGGGCTGCAGGGAACACGAAAACCGCGTTCGAAAACACATTCCATTTCAGCGGACTGTCTACAGACGTCATCAATAAATCGCTGAGCAGCCTGTGTACATTACTCATGGAAACAGGCCATGAGGTAACATTCAATTTAGCCAATTCCATTTGGTATAATGAATCTTTCAGTGTGGATCGTCGTTTTCTGAAAGCCAACAAGAAATATTACGATGCCGATGTCATTGCCCTGGACTTTCACAGCCCCAGCAGCGTTAAAATGATCAATTACTGGGTGAATGGAAAAACCAACGGGAAAATTCCCACCATCATCAGGAAAATCAATCCGATGGACAGAATGATCCTGATCAACACCACCTATTTCAAAGGAAAATGGTTAAAAGAGTTCAATCAGAAAAACACCACTAATGAGCCGTTTACTTTGCAAAACGGGAAAATTATCCACGTTCCCACCATGATGCAGGAAACAACACTCGGCTACCTGAGCAACAAGCTCTTCACAGCCGTGGAGCTGCCTTACGGAAACAGAAAATTCAGCATGGTACTGATGCTCCCCGACAAAGGGAAAACGGTTCAGGACATCGAAAATGCACTCAGTCAAAAAACCTGGAACCAGTGGGCTACCGGATTAAATGAGCAAGAGATCATGTACATTCATCTGCCGAAATTCAAATTCGACTTTGAAAAAACACTCAATGATGCGCTTTCAAAACTGGGACTTGGCATTGCGTTCACCGGTTCAGCAAACTTCTCAAAAATCAATCCCAAAGTTCCGTTAAACATTTCAGTGGTGAAACAGAAAACCTTTGTCGAAGTGAATGAGCTGGGAACCGAAGCTGCCGCCGCAACAGCCGTCATCATGAAAACGACGGCCATATACCGAAAAACGATTTCTTTTAACCGTCCGTTTCTCTTTGCCATCAAAGAAAATACCACAAATACTATTTTGTTTATCGGACGCGTGATGAATCCGGGCAAAACTGAATAGTGACAGCGTGACGATGTGACAACGCGACAAGGTCAAAACAAAAGATCAAAAGGAAAAGAGTTGGACAATGTGAAAAACAACATGCTTTTAATATCCTACATTCCCCTCCAGGGAGGGGTGTAGGGGTGGGTTAAGCAAAAATTCAAAAACCGGATAAAAAATTTATTTCTGTACCAGATTAGGAATATCCTTATCGGCTTTCACGACTTTGTAAACCTTATCGTTCCGACGGACGATCTCCTTGACAGGGATGGAACAGAAACTTCCTTTTTCGACCTTCTGAACAGGGTCCGGGTCCAGCCTGATCTCGCGGACGCGGTCCTCATAAACGCCGGTGGTTTCGCCGATGATCTTAATTTCATCTTCAACGGCCAGATCGTTACTTTCGACTTTGATCTCTGCCACGCCCAGTTTGCTGAAATAGTTGGTAACTTTCCCAATGTATGTTTTCCTTTCAGTAGCCTGGTTGCCGTATTCTTCGGTCCATTCGCCTATTTCACGGCCCAAATAATAACCATCCCAGAAACCGCGGTTGTAAACCCTCGACAGTTCCGCGTTCCAGCGCTCCACATCCGCTTCGGTAAACTGACCCTCAAACCAGGCGTTCACCGCTTCGCGATACACGCGGGCCACGGTTTTTACATATTCCGGTGATCGGCCGCGGCCTTCCAGCTTCAGCACACGGACCCCGGCATCCAGAATCTGATCGAGGAACGAAACGGTATTCAGATCTTTGGGCGACATGATATATTTCCCGTCCACTTCCAGTTCCAGATCTGACTCGGTATCCTTAACCGTATATTTTCTCCGGCAGGGCTGGAGACAGGCACCCCGGTTGGCAGATGAATTCAGGTTGTCAAGACTCAGATAACACTTCCCGGAAACGGCCATGCACAATGCGCCGTGGGCAAAAACCTCGATCTGGATCAGCTCGCCTTTGGGTCCGCGGATGTCCTGTTCCCGGATGGCGGCGGTGATCGCCTTGACCTGATCGATGCGCAGTTCCCTGGCAGTAACCATCACATCGGCAAAATGAGCGTAAAACTTCACCGCTTCGATGTTGCATATATTAGCCTGGGTCGACATGTGAACTTCCACACCTTTTTCGTGGGCATACTGGATCACAGACTGGTCCGAAGCGATGATGGCGGTGATGTCATTTTCTTTGGCCGCATCCACAATTTGCTTCATCAACGCTAATTCGTCATCATAAATTTCCGTGTTCAGCGTAATGTAAGACCGAATACGATTGCGCCTGCAAATTTCCGAGATTTTTACCAGATCGTCCAGTGTGAAATTTTTCGATGAACGCGAACGCATATTTAGCCTGTCAATACCGAAATAAACACTGTTGGCACCGCCCTGAATGGCAGCCATCAGCATTTCGTAAGAGCCCACAGGAGCCATAATTTCAACATCTTGCGCGGTCATGAGCTGTGTTTTGATGAGCGTGCAAAAATAACGAAAACATCGATGCACGGGAAACCGGAAGCATTCAGCCTCTATTTTTCTGAAATTTTGAAGTTCCGAATCGGAAAAATTTGTTTTTCAGAAATATTTATAGATTTGCCTGCTCATCACAATTTTTTTAGGGCGTTTTTTTAAAGGGAATTACTATGTGTTCAATTTTAGGGATACTGGACGTGAAGACCGGTACCGCCGCGCTACGGGAACAGGCATTGGAAATGTCGAAAACCATGCGCCACCGCGGTCCCGACTGGTCGGGTATTTACGTCAACGATCAGGCGATTCTGGTTCATGAACGGCTGTCGATCGTGGATGTGGAGAATGGTGCCCAGCCTTTGATGAGTGCTGACAACCGGCTGGCGCTGGCGGTGAACGGTGAGATTTACAATCACCGCGAACTGGAGAAAAAATTGAACCGTCCTTATGACTTTCAGACCAAATCAGACTGTGAAGTCATCAATGCGCTTTATCTGGAAAAAGGAAACGACTTCCTGAACGATCTGAACGGAATCTTCGCTTTTGTGCTTTACGATAATAAAGACCATTCCTACCTCATTGCCCGCGACCACATCGGCATCGTCCCGTTGTATTACGGCCATGATGAAATAGGCGTGATGTACGTGGCTTCGGAAATGAAAGCACTGATCAACCGTTGTAGCCACATTGAAACTTTCCCTCCGGGACATTATTACAGCAGCAAAACGAAAGAGTTTGTACGCTATTACCAGCGCGACTGGGAGAGCTTTGATGCTGTAAAAGACAATGTCACGGATAAAGAAAAACTAAAATCGGCACTGGAAGATGCTGTGCATCGTCAACTGATGTCGGATGTTCCTTACGGGGTGTTGCTTTCCGGCGGATTGGATTCATCCATTATTTCTGCGCTTGTGCGGAAATATGCTCAGCGACGTGTAGAGTCTTCTGACACACAGGAAGCCTGGTGGCCTCAGGTGCACTCTTTTTCCATCGGGCTGCAACATTCTCCCGATCTCGCGGCAGCGAAAAAAGTAGCCGACCACATCGGATCCATCCATCACGAATTTGTGTATACCATTCAGGAAGGCCTGGATGCCATTTCGGATGTGATCTACCATCTGGAAACTTATGACGTAACCACCGTTCGTGCTTCGACACCTATGTACCTCATGTCGCGGAAAATCCGTTCCATGGGCGTAAAAATGGTTTTGTCGGGCGAAGGTGCTGATGAAATTTTCGGGGGTTATCTTTATTTCCATAAGGCACCCAACGCACAGGCACTGCATGAAGAAACCGTCAGGAAACTGTCGAAACTTCATCTGTTCGACTGTCTGCGTGCCAACAAGTCTATGGCTGCCTGGGGCGTTGAAGCCCGTGTGCCTTTTCTGGACCGGGAATTTATGGATGTGGCCATGCGCATGAATCCGGAAGACAAGCTGGTGAAAGAAGGAAAGATGGAAAAGCAGGTGCTGCGCGAACTTTTCGGCGATTTGCTGCCTGAAGAAATTGCCTGGCGCCAGAAAGAACAGTTCTCCGATGGTGTGGGATACAACTGGATCGATACGTTGAAGCAGATAGCCGAAGAGCAGGTGAAGAACCTGGAGCTGGAGCATGCCGCTTATCGTTTCCCGATCAATACGCCTACTACTAAGGAAGGTTATTATTACAGGTCGATCTTCGATAAGTTCTTCCCGGGGGAACAGGCTGCCAAGACCGTACCAGGCGGTAAGTCCGTGGCCTGCAGCACTCCGGAAGCCCTTGCCTGGGATAACTCTTTGAATAATATGATTGACCCTTCGGGCCGGGCGGTTCAACAAGTTCACAAAGCCTCTTACTAAAAGAGATTAGGAACATGAACCCAAGGCCGGAACTCATAAGTTTCCGGCTTTTTTTTGGGAAAAACCCGACAGATGAAAAACGAGAAATGAATGGAAAAACAAGAAAGTACAATTTGCAAACGTTTGATTAAAAAAATGTTATAATTGGTATTTAAATGATTTTCAAATAGTAAAAACCGCTAAATTTGTTACCGTTGGGGAATGGGCTGTTTCCTTTCCGTTTCAACGGGAACGCGTAAAACAGTAATATTTTTTAACTTTTTTAAAATTTATATAAACATGAGAAGGCTGAACAAACCAAAATTGAATCTCGGCGACGACGCGCTGGATTTTATTAACCTATACAGGGCACTTCAACCGGCGGCTGAAAATTTTCTGCTTCCATACTTCATGGATCTGCTGAAGAATTTCTACACGCTTTGTTATGAAGAACCTGATGATCCGGTTTACCAGCAGAAGGAAATCAACCGTCAGCTTGCGATTCTCAAAGAGGCCTTCCCCTCTTACGTGGACGTCTCGCTCATGTTGTTTCCCCACGAGGAATCCAAAGCCTTCGAGTACCGTTCGCGCATCAACCAATTCCGTAACCGGCTCCTGAACCTGATGGACACGGAGCTTATCAGCGACGAAAAGCAGGAAGAAGCCAAACAGATACTCCGTTTTCATGATTTTTCCATGGGAACACCTCCCTTTACGGAAAGCAACCTGAAATTCCGCTTCAACATCCTACTGGGTGAAGAAGCCATCTCGTTGCGTCGCTTCCGCGAAGTGCTGGGCATCAAAGAAGAGATTGAAAAATCACAGTGGAATTACCTGATGGACGTGCTGGAACAAATGATCGTCCAAAGCGCCCACTATACCACCGGACCTGAAAAAGAAGACTTTCTGGAAAGGATGTCACAAAGCGTCCACCTGAAAGGCCTTAACGGATTCCTGAAAACCGTGGTCAGCGGAAGCCCGGATAGCGCCATCGGCCTGATCGTGGAAGAGCTCTTCAACCCGAAACAAACCGTCATCGTCAATTACGAAAACGATGAACAATTGTTTCTGCAGGTCAGTGGTAACCAGACGGCCATTTTCATCATCAAAATCAAATCACTGGCACAAAATCCATTCAACGATCACAAATGGTTCCCGTTCCTCAGCAGGATGGTCTTTGTGGACGATTCCACCATGGCACAACGCACCAACATTACGATGGTTTATGGTCTCCATCATAAAATCATCCAGACGCTCAATAAAGTCCACACCAAAAAACTGGGAGCCCTGGCCAACAGTCAGCTGAATCTGCGGCTGATCCTGGAAAAAGTGAGCCTCACCAACCTGAAAAAATTTAAAGAACGTGTCGACAGCAAGATCGCTGACTATGAAAAAGAACTGGTGCTGTTGAAACAGGACCAGCTCGGCGTGGTAGATGATGCCGAGAAAAACCTGGGACTTTTCAAATTTGATGAGTTTTCACGTCAAATCATCAAAGACCGGTACAGCCTGGATAAACTCAGCAACTATCTGGATCTGATCATCCGCTGTGCCGACCCGGTGCAACAAAAGAAACTCAACCGTACGCTCATCGATGCTTTCGAAGAGCTGACACTGAAATATTTTTATTCTTCCAACAGGAAACTGCACATTGCCACCATCGTGGAAGGCGGCGGAAGAAACCAGATCAAAACTTACGGCGAATATCTGCTTCAGCGCAAGCTGAGAGCTGTTGACAATGAAATTGTGGAACGCTGCCGCGTGATCCTGGATGTTTTCCCGGATCCTTACCAACGCACGCTGAAAAACCATTTTCATAAAAACTTCGGCCTCAACCTGTTTCTTGAAAAATACAAACAGTATCTCATCAAAGCCAAAAACGAAGCCGACAACGCAGGCCGTTTGAAAAATGTGCTCATCGACCTGGGCATTCTGGAGAAATACGAAAGCCTGAGTCCCAAAGATCAGGGCATCATCAAAGAATTTATCAGCAACCTGACGAATCTGAAAAAGACTTCCATTTCCGACGACGTACAGATGATCATCCGCGACGTGTTATTCGGAAAAGAAGACAAGGTGCTGAAACCTTACATTCTTTTCAACAAATATTCATCATGGGAATACCTCGACCTGTTCCCAACGGATCGTTTCGACATCAACCCATTCGACCTGGAGATTGGTATTACAGCGGAAGGAAGAATTGATTTCGACCGGTTGACCAACCGGCTGGAACGGATGAAAAACACCTTTCAGATCTTTGATG
The DNA here is from genome assembly GCA_964456625.1 of uncultured Lentimicrobiaceae bacterium. GTDB lineage: Bacteria > Bacteroidota > Bacteroidia > Bacteroidales > F082 > Sulfidibacterium. Next base: position 15,158 of record CAYWBO010000046.1, read on the forward strand.
AAACCGGCAACCTTTGGGATCGCTTCAGCGAAAACCTGACCATCATCATCAACGATCCGTCCAATCCGTCGGGCTTCTCCGATTTCAACCACGAAGCATTGCTGGAATTCCTGAAATTTGTGAGCACCGGCAAGATCACGCTCCTGCTGGATGAGGCTTACAATGACACGGTAAAACTGGAGGACGAAACCGAACCGAAATGGCGTACCATTTCGCGTTATGTGATGAACAACATCGACCAGAAATACAACCGCCTGAACCTGGTTTCTTCGATTTCAACCACGAAAAACCTGGGTGCCACGGGAGACCGGCTGGGATCGATCGTTGCTACAAACGCCAAAAAAGATGTGATCGACTTTGCCCGCAAGCAAAACAGCAAAGAGTCGGGGAACACCAACTCGCTGTACATGCTGGTGAACATTCTTCAGATCGCTGATCTGGCTAAACGCATCAAAAACAACCTGGAAGAAAAGCTTCCGAAAAATGCGTCGCGGCATACCATCAAAAAGATCATTGAAGACTACATCATCAAAACCGTTCAGGACGAATCCGTACAAAAAGTACAGCGCAGTGGACTGAAATCGCACTTCGAAGGAAGCCCGCTCCACCTGTTTCTACTCAATGAACTGGTGGCCATCGACAAGCTGGACATGCTGGATCTTCCCGATGACTTCAAATATAAAAACGAGCCGTTTTTTGCTTACTATCTGAAACAACTCGTAGGTACACTGAACGGCTTCCGGGTGAACAAAAACTTCAGAACGGAATCGCTGACGCGTTTAAATATTGCCAAAAAAACCGCCACCGAACTGCTGAGCGGAGAACTGGGAAAATATGCCGATGTGGTGGCTTCCGACGGTTCTTTTCTGTTCAACATCCGCTTAAAATATTTTTTCTCGTATCAGGATCTGGAAAAATTCGCCCAGAAACTGGCAGAACAACGTGGTATTGCGGTGATTCCTTATCAAACAGGTTTCCTGCGCTTTTCGCTGGGCGGATACCTGGAAGGCAGCACGGCCTCATACGATGTTTTCCGAAAGGAAATTAAAAACGCACTGGAAATCGTGCTGAAATACTGGCAGCTGTTTTACGAAGCCAAAAGCAATGGAAACGGCAAAAGCCGCAGCACTGATGACCTGCTGGAAGAGATCTTCGCTCTGCCTTCCGACCGGGCTTTCATCGGTCAGGTGATTGAAGATTTCTACCTCATCCGCAACCTGAAGAAAAAACCATTCCGCAGCCTGCTGATCGACAACCAGTGGACCATTTATCATGCTTCTCCGAAGATGAGCGGGGTGGGAATTTATTCCATCGAAAATTCAACCAATGCGGTGATCGAATTTTCAGACGATCTGGGGCGTTGTGCTACCCTACCGGAATTTATCCAAAGCCAGGCCTTCACCTCGGTCTACGAAAATCTGTTACCACAGGTTTACCCGAAAATCCCGTCCATAAAAAGCTGGCCTTTCAGCAAGGTGCTGGCACGTTTCGGAAAATCAACGCTGTTGAAATACATCAGCAACAAGCTGAATTACGAGCCCAACCAATATGTGCTGGATGCACCGGACGAAGATTTGATCATGGCTGAGATTTTGCTCGAAATGGAAAGCCTGATCTTTTCACCGGGAAAAACCAAAGTGCTGGCCCTGCGAAGCCAGGGCAACCTGTCATCCGATATAGCCCGCATGGAAGGAACCAATCAGTTGCTGAAGAAATTCATCAGAGAACTGTTGCTGCATTTCAACCTGCCGTTCGAAAACAATCCTTCCACACCTTCGCTGAAGGAAGTGATGGGAAAAACGGCTGAAAAATTCCAGGAAATTGTGGGTATTGATTTATCAGACATCGACCTGGAGCGTTCCCTAAAGACTTTTACCGACAGCCTTTATCAAGGTTTTGAAGAAGAAAAACTCATCCTTGGTAAAAAACTCCAGGGCGACATCACACGACGTATTTACGAAGTGGTGAACGACACTGAAAAAAATGCCGGTGAGCGAATTTCCACGTTGTACCTGTTTAAAGAAAAAAGCGGTTTCAGAACCAGTCTGAATAATCTGTTGAGTGGTTTTTGTAACGAGCTAAAGAAACTGGACGACCGTGAAGCAGAGGCCGTGATCGGCGATTTTCTTTACGCTGCCCTGCCGGGACAATGGAATTTACTGTTGGATCAAGTGGTACAAATTGCCGACACTACCGTTACTTCAGATAAAGTTCATAACGAAGTCAGACGGTTTGTGCTGTTCCTCATTCAGCTGATGAACACCACCAAAGCCAACGAACATTATTATCCGTATGTTCATGCGGTAATGCGGTTTTCCGATGCGCAGTTCCTGCAACAGAATTCGTTTATCAACGAAATGGTGCAACACGGGATCAGCGTGTTCGAAAACTTCGATATCAAAGAACATGTGCTGATAAAAAACAAAGTGAAGGACCTGGAGTGGATTCCTTCGCTGTTGTCGCGCAGCGGTGTGATCGGCACAGAACAAAATGTGCAGACCCATACCCGCATCGCTACGGATTCCAAAAAAAGGGAGTTTCCGTTCCATCGTGTGGACCGTTTAGGTGATCCTCAGGAGCGGAAGGAAAAAATGGCAGCGCTGGCCAAAACCAATTCCAACGAATACATCAAACTATTGGATACGAGGCCGATGCCTTCTTTCTTTGTGAACCGCGTCAGCAACTTCATCGGCAACATGGATGCCGGCGATTACCGTTGTAAGATCTTTAACGGCGGGCTGCTGAACGAGCTCTTCGTATTTCACAAAACCTACATGAAATACATGGCCGATAATTTCCGTCTGCTCGAAAAGCAGGAAGTCAGTCTGAAGGATATTCAAAACTTTATCCCGGATACTATCTGTTTTTACGGTTTCCCTGAAAAGCTGATTTCTTTCCCACAAGCAGGTTATTTTGATATTCCCGGACCGAAAGGAAACATCAAAACCATCATCACGCCCTTGCGTAAAGAAGCAGACTATTTTGGTAACATCAAAAAACCGCGGCTGACGGTGATGAACGAAAAAGTGAAAGAGATGGGTGGTATTCCCATTCACGGTTCTTTATTTGCCGTGGAAGAAGAAGACGGCGCTGTCTTTGTGGTTCAGATCAGCGGCGACAGCGGGGTCGGAAAATCCGAAATGCTGGCAGCCATGATGCTGAAATGGATGAAGCAAAACCTCACCGGGGTCAGATCCTTGAAAATGATCGCCGGCGATATGCTGCACCTTTTCCCGGATGCCGAAGGCAACCTTTACGGAATCGGCACCGAGGAAGGCGACTTCAGCCGCGTCACCGACTTCGATCCCGAATACATCAAATACTACTACACGTTGTTTGAAAGTGCGTCCGACTCCAACGTGGAGGATCTGAACTCACGCAGTACCATCAGCGGGCTTTGTGACGTTTCGATGCCGTTTAAGATCGACATCATGCTTACAGCCAGCAACTTTGCCCGTGAAGAGGCCGGGATCACACGCTACGAAAATCCGGAAAACTTTATCCTGTATCGCAACTCCCACGGAGAGCGGAAAGAAAAAGCCACCAGCGGTGACAATCCGAATTTCCAACGGACGCTGCTGCGATACACCGGCGACAAAAATATCGTGGAAGTCATCGACCGCCACGGCGCTTACATCGACGACGTCCTCGACTGGGAATACGATGATTATACCAAACGTTTCTATCTGTGCTCTTCTTACAAGATGATCGAGCTGATCAACCTGGAAGAAATTGTGGACAAGATCTTTGTCGGCAAAACCATCACGGAAGGTGAGAAAATCCGGACGATCAGCAAAGTTTCTTTCGACATCATCAAAAACCGGTTTGTAGCAACGCTGGTTGAAGGTGAAGAAGGCGAAGAAAACGAAAAGCAACAGATCATCGACCGGAATCTGTTCAACACCCTGTTCGACTCGCTGGCAAGCACGCCTTCGGGGCAGCCTTTCGTAGCCGAAGACGGTGAGTTTGAAAGCAAGAAGCATTTGATTGAAGTGCTGAAAAATGCTTCGGGAAAGAAAATCCAGCTGGGTATTCTTTCCACCGACCTGGGCCGGAAAGGCAAGGAGATCACCGGGCCCCAGATCGCAGCCGAAGACATGCGTCGCCTGATCCGCGAAGTCCGTAATGCCCGTCCGGATATCAACGAAAACAAAAATAAGATCAAAAGTCTGATACGCCAGACTTATGCCGCGGCTTTCGGAAAACAGGGTGGCAATGCCGAGATCGACCGTTACAACTTCTGGTTGTGGCAGATGGAAGAGATGCAGAAAGCACCGCTCTACCGCATCGACAAACCCGGTGAAGCCATCGATTTGTCCAGGATGAAGACACGGATCGATTCGAAACAGAAATTCCAGCCCTTGCTGGTGACGCCCAATCTGAACCGTGAAATCTCGGGCATGAGCGAAACCCATGAGCAACTGATGCACCTGCCGCATATCGAAGTGCTCGTGGACGCCTTTCAGCAGCATGCCGACCGGGTTTTTGTAGCCAGTAACTACGGGCAGGAAACGGTGGTCAACAATATTATCCTGCAGCTGGTACTGATCAACGGCAACATCCTGCCACAAGACCTCACACAAGGGGTACTGATGCACAAACTCGACCGCGAAACGCTGGCCGCATCCAAATATGTAGCAATGGAAATTCTGAAAAAGAAAGAGAAATAAGGATTTTCAGAGACTTCAAAATGCAGCGAAAGCAGGATCGACGATCCTGCTTTCGTGCTTTACATTAAATCTTTTTAGCCGCGATGGTTTCTATTTCCACCAGGGCCCCCAGCGGGAGATCTTTTACTGCAAACGCTGCACGTGCCGGAGAATTTTGCAGATAGTACTTGCCGTAGATTTCATTCATGGCGGCAAAATTCGAAATATCGCTCAGGAGGCAGGTCGACTTCACCACATCGGAAAAATAGTAACCTGCTTCGTCTAAAATCGTACGGATGTTTTCCATAACCTGCCGAGTTTGTTCCTTGATTCCGCCTTCAACAATCGTTCCTGTTTCCGGGTCAAGACCAATCTGGCCCGATATAAAGAGCATCCCGTTTGCTTCCACAGCCTGACTGTAGGGACCCACCGCAGCAGGAGCTTTTTTTGTGTAGATGATCTTTTTCATTTCGAATAGTTTTTCCCAAAAATATAAAATTTCCAGACCAATTCCAACGCTTCTCATGTAACTTTTTTGGGGCTAACCCAAAAATATTTACTCACAGAAACCGCTTAGATAAAGGAAGATAAGAATGTTATATCGCTCCGCTTACCGTAAATACCACTTATTTAGTTTCGTATCTTTGTCACAGAGAATTTGATACCTCATGCCGGCTTATATCAGCAACGAAATACAAATAGGAAATCTTTTATTGGGCGGACAACAACCCGTCAGGATCCAAAGCATGACCAATACGCCCACCATGGACACGCAGGCAACGGTCGCACAGGTGATCCGGCTGGCGGAAGCCGGAAGTGAGCTGGTACGGATTACGGCTGCTAACGTCCGGGAAGCAGAAAACCTTGCCAACATCAAAGAAGTTTTACGACAGAGAGGGATTGCTGTACCGCTGATCGCAGACATTCATTTTAAACCCGAAGCTGCCGAAATCGCAGCACAGATTGTGGAGAAAGTCCGCATCAATCCTGGGAATTACAGCGGTTCGCATCATAAAAACAAAAAGTACTCGGCACAGGAATACCAGGACGAATTGTCGCTTACCACGGAAAAACTGATGCCTTTGCTGGAAATCAGTAAAAAACACGATACAGCCTTGAGGATCGGCATCAACCACGGTTCTTTGTCCGACCGGATTCTGTTCCGTTACGGAAACACACCCGAAGGCATGGTGGCTGCAGCCATGGAATTCACCGGGATCTGCCATGATGCCGGGTTTGAAAAACTGGTGATCTCATTAAAAGCCAGCCATGTTCCGACGATGATCGCAGCTAACAAACTGTTGGTTGAACGCTTTCAGGAAGCCGGTTATCAATACCCGCTTCATCTGGGGGTAACGGAAGCCGGAAACGGCCTTCCTGCCCGCATCAAATCTGCTGCCGGGATAGGCAGCCTGCTGGCAGCAGGTATTGGAGACACGATCCGCGTCTCGCTGACAGAATCTCCCGAAAAGGAAATCCCTTTTGCCAAAAAACTGGTGTCTTCTTATGGAAGAGGTCATGAGCCTTACTCCGGGCCGGAGCTTGAAAAAGTGCCGCATCCGCATTCAGAAAAACAACAAATCCTGAAACTTTCGTACGATTCTATTCCTCATGATGAGCTGATGATACGGGCTGCTGCAGATTTCACACGACAGTCATCAGCTCATCAGATCGGCGAGATCTGGCTCGACAACGGAACCGAAAGTACTCCCGGACAGCTTTCTGAACTTTCTTTGCAGATACTTCAGGCCACCGGAATACGCTATTCAAAAACAGAATTTATAGCGTGTCCTTCCTGCGGCAGAACGCGTTTCGATATCGAATCGTTACTGGAAAAAGTGAAAATCCGGCTGGGAGAAAAGAAAAGGTTGAAAATTGCGGTCATGGGTTGTATTGTGAACGGTCCCGGAGAAATGGCAGATGCCGATTACGGGCTCATGGGTGCCGGCCCCGGCAAAGTATCGCTTTACAAAGGCAGGGAACCCGTTATAAAAAATCTGCCGTTGGAAAAAGCGGTTGACGCACTAGAAGATTTAATAAATCAGGATTTTTCATCCCGGGAAACCGGAAATATTTCGTGATACAAACAATATCTTGTTTCACAAGGAGTTTGTATTTTTGAACCAAATAGAAACAACGTGGAATTTTACTCAAAGAAAACGCGCTGGAAGGTCTTTTTGGCCGTCATCGGTATTTTGATCATTGCCGCGTCTTTGTTTTTTACCAACCAGTTGGTGAACGAGTTTGCCAAAAACGAACGGGACAATGTGAAACTCTGGGCCCGCACCGTGCACCGCAAGGTGAGGCTTGTGAAATATACCGACATGTTGTTTAAACAGTTGCGTCAGTCAGAGAAGCAAAAAGCTGAATTGCTGGCAGATGTTTACAGGAGGCTGCTGAGCAATAATGACTCACAGGATCAGGGCTTTTATCTTAAAATATTGAATCAAAATGACAACATTCCTGTAGTTATCGTTAACGATAAAGGGAAGATTGTTTCATCACGGAATTTATTGTCCCGGGAAGACTCCGCCAAGCATTTTACGGGAAAAATAAAAACCTCTTTCTCTATTTATCCGCCTTTCAACATCCCGCTGTTAAATCAAAAACTTTATTACAGAAATTCGTTGTTTTACAATCAGCTGCAGACCGTACTCCATGATTTCGTCTCCACTTTCATGACGGAAGTCACCACCAATTCGGCCAGCGTCCCGGTCATCATCACAGACAGCACGAAAACACATATCACAAATTTTGGAAACCTGAATGATGAAAAGATGAGCGATCCGGCTTATGCGGCAAGGATACTGAAAGAAATGAAAGCGCAGAATCCGCCCATTGAAATTAATTTTTCAGATTTGGGAAATGTGTACATCTTTTACAAAAGCTCTGATCTGCTGACCCGGATGAAATGGTTTCCGCTTGTTCAGATCCTGGTAATCAGTTTTTTCCTGATGATTGCTTATTTATTGTTCAGTGCATCTCGACGATCGGAACAAAATCAGGTTTGGGTGGGAATGGCCAAGGAAACGGCGCATCAGATCGGGACACCGTTGTCTTCTATTCTGGCCTGGGCAGAGCTCATGAAAATGGATAGAAATAATGTGGATCAGGCTTCCGAGGAGATCACCAAAGATGTAAAGCGGCTGGAGATTATTACGGAACGATTTTCGAAAATCGGCTCCACGCCGAATCTGGAAGAAGATAATCTTACCCGAATCATTTATGAGACCATTGATTATCTGAAGCCGCGAACGCCCAGCAAAATAAAATATGAACTTACTTTCCCGAAAGAACAGGAAATTATTTTGCCGGTCAATGCTTCCCTTTTCAGCTGGGTGATGGAAAACCTGTGCAAAAATGCCATCGATGCCATGAGTGGCAAAGGCACCATCACCATTGACCTGCAGGAAGAAAACAAACAGGTGATCGTGGACGTGACCGACACTGGAAAAGGCATTTCCGTTTCAGCTCAAAAATCAATTTTCAATCCCGGTTACACGAGTAAAAAGCGCGGTTGGGGCCTCGGTCTTACCCTAGCCAGACGAATTATTCAGGAATATCACAAAGGAAAGATATTTATTAAAAATACTTCCTCCAAAGGAACCACTTTCCGTATCATTCTAAAGAGACATATCTGATTTTATGGCAGGAATTTATATTCACATTCCCTTTTGCAGACAAAAATGTTACTACTGCAATTTTTATGTATTGGCTTCCAATAAATTCAAGGATCAATATACCGACGCGCTGTTGCGCGAAATGGAATTACGAAAAGCCTATCTTGAAAATGAACGTGTGGACACGATCTACTTTGGCGGAGGGACCCCTTCATCGCTGCCGGTAGGAGAGATTGTCCTCATATTGGAACGGATTCACAAATTATTTGATGTAAATCCGGAAGCAG
>CAYWBO010000047.1:0-22736 GCA_964456625.1 uncultured Lentimicrobiaceae bacterium
TCACCGACTCTTTGGAGAAGTTTTTAGAGAAGTACATCCGGGGCATTAAAAGCGGATGCCTGAAAAAGTGTATGATCAGTTTTCCTGTCCTTGTCCAGGCATTCTTTCCATAGATCATAGGCATCCCCAACAACTTAAAGAATCCGGAACCCGAACCATAACGGACGGCTTCCACATGCGAATCTTCGTCCGGCGGGAAAATGGAGCCAATGGCCACGCCTTGCGAAAAATCTTTCTCACTTTTGGGTGAATGTACCAACACCAGACTTTCATTGTTGGTGCGAACATCATCTCCGATTTTATCACTGATATTAGGAAGTCCTTTTTGTTTCATGTCCAGCAACATGCGCACCGATCCCAGCACGCCGCCCGAGAAAACCACGCCTTTGGCTTTAATATGCTTTTTCGGTGAGGAAAAGAATGAAGTGGCATTTTTGTACGTGATCACATAACCCTGCGAACCATCTTCGCTTCCGTCGGGACGAACATCCGTTACTTTGCTTTCTGCCAGTACCTCGGCGCCTTTTTTCATGGCCAGATACAAGTAATTCTTGTCCAGCGTATTCTTGGCATTATACCGGCAACCGGTCATGCAGCCGCCACTGTGTCGGCAACCTTCACGCTCAGGGCCTTCGCCATTAAAAAAGGGATCCGGGACTTCTACTTCCGGTTCTCCGAAAAAGACCGCCACATCCGTTGCCATGAAATCTTTCTCGTGTCCCATCTCACGGGCCACCTGCTGCAAAGCCAGATCCGAATCAAACAATTTGGGATTTCGGGTAGCGCCCAGCATCTGTTCGGCTTCCCGGTAAAATGGTTCCAGTTCCTTTTCCCAGTCCGCCACACCGGCCCAGCTACCCGACTGAAAGAAAACCTTTTTAGGCCGCGGCAACGTGTTGGCATACACCAGCGAACCACCGCCTACGCCCACGCCGCTCAGGATGCCCACATGACGCATAAACGTCATTTTGAAGAATCCCATCAGCCGTAGCGACGGCAGCCACAGCCACCGGCGCAGGTTCCAGTTTGTTTCGGGAAAGTCTTCCGGCTTCCACCATTTGCCTTTTTCTATCACCAGTACTTTGTATCCCTTTTCACTCAGGCGCAAAGCCGATACCGAGCCGCCAAAGCCCGATCCGATGATCACAAAATCGTAAGACTCATCCGGTTGTTGAGACATGGTTTCATTTTTCAGGATTAACGGGTAAAGCTATAAAAATTTTAGAATGCCTGCTGCTGATTTTTCACAGGTTGTTCGTGGAAAGCCGGAAACATTTCTCCCGATGCATCCTATCTCATAAAATCATAACTTTGCCCTTTCCTTAAAGGGATTCCGGAAGTTGCCGGAAAGAAAATTGATAAGCATGGCAGATTTCAAATCACTCAGTCAGGACATCAAAGAAAAGCTGGGGACGCATCTCTCGCCTGTGGGCGTGCTCCTTACCGACAAGCTGCCTGAAGAGGCTTTCCATTTTAAGAAAAAAGGCTCCGGCTGTGTCGCGAATATGATTTACAACAGTGCAAAAGGGAAGACATTTGCCTTTGATGAAAACACCACCGGACTCCCCTGCTCTGCCTTTTATCTGGGATACACCGACTGGATTTTTGATGGGATTGAAAGATTTCTTTCCAACGAATGCGTGTGGGGCCGCGAGCCGGAACGCTTTATCAAGACGCCTGAAATGGCAAAGAAGTTCGTAGAATCTTACATTCCTCACACCCACAGAGAAGACGCCATCGTGTTTAAACCACTAGAGTTTTTTGCAGAAAATGAAAAACCGGAACTGGTGATCTTCTTTGTGAATGCCGACCAGATCTCGGCACTGCAGTACCTCATCGGATTTGCCGCCCCCAATGAAGAAAGGATCGTTTCGCGCTTTGGCTCGGCTTGCATGTCGGTGTTCACCATCCCGATGGAATACGCTGCCAAGGGCGAAAAGAAAGCCGTGTGGGGATTTCACGACATCTCACAACGGAGCAAAACGCCTAAAGACATCACCTCCCTGACCTTTACCTATCCCCTGTTTGAGGAAATCTGCGAAAATCTGGATGAAAGCTTCCTGACGACGGAACCCTGGATCAAGCTGAGGGAAAGGAACTAAGGCTTTCGTCCCTTGCTTCCTCACCTACCTGGCAACAACCTGAAAATCCGCCGTTTTCAACATCCTTTTGAGTTCAGGATCGGGGCGGAACCGGATTTTTACATCTCTAATGTGTTTTTCATTGAGTTTCGAGGGATCATCTACGACTTCTGTACTGACCGTCAGGCTGAAAATACCCAACCGGTCGAGTTTTACGTTGTTGCCGGCCATCAGTTCTTCCACAATGATCTCGCGGAAACCTTCGATTGCGGCTGCAACATCCACGCGGCTCAGGGTGGTCCTGCGGTTTAATGTATCGGCGATCCGGTCGAAATCAATCTGATCCCGGCCTGAAATTCTTCCGCAGTAGTTGTAATTTCCCCCGCCTTTCACTCCCGGTTGACTCACAGAAACCGGAACAATCTTTATCATGCGCTTGAAATTTTTCTTCCTCTCCTTAGGAGTTGGAAATGTTATACTTAACAAAGTTACAACTTAAAAGCAGGATTTCAAAATTTGACGCGCGTCAAATTACACTTTAAGGCGCGTCAAAATTAATTTTGACGCGCCTCATTTTTAAAAATCATCAGCGTGAATTGAGAGAATGCTACTGATGAAGTTTCAGAGCGATGCCTGAGGCACAGGATTTCTTACGAGTGAAATCAGATTTTCCACCCAGTGGTTGAGCGCTTCCTGGCTTAAGCTCAGATACAAATCGGGTTCGATGAGCTCCAGTTCCATGATGAGGAACTTCCCGTTGCGCCACACGCCGTCCAGGCGGCGGTACAGTGTGGCATGGCCCAGTTTTTCGGAAAGCCGGGCGGAGATGCTTTCGATCACCGGATCGACTTCCTGCAGGTGGTACACGCCGCCGTATTGAAACTGCACCCGGTAATCGCCGGCTTTGGGAACCTTGGTCACCGAATAGCCGTAACCATCGGGAAAATGCAGGGTGGAGACTTCACCGGTAAGGATTTCCGGAAGGAACTCCTGCAGCATGTAAGGCCTGTTGACGAAATATTGATTTTTGAGCTCCTGAAATCTCTGCGCATCCTCCGCATCGATCACAAACGTGTCGTAAGATCCGGCAGAGATCATGGGCTTCAGCACGATCTGCTTCCATCCGCGGGCCACGGCCCTTTTGAATGTGTCTTCTTCATGGTCGAACACAAACAACGTGGGAATGATCTCAAAACCTTCGGATTCAAGCTCCTGCAGATATTTTTTATCGATATTCCATTTGATCAGGTGCACCGGATTGTACACACGGGCACCGCTATGCTCCAGCAGATCCAGGAACTTCTGAAACGCCGGGATGTTCTTGTAATAATTCCACGTTGTCCTGATAACGACCAGATCATAAACCGCCAGCTGATGCGCATTTTCTTCGTGATAGTGCTCCCAAAAGAGAATGTCAACCTCCACATTCCTTTGCTGCAACATTTCCTTTGCCTGCAGGTCGTAGGGCATCATATCCGGCTTTTCGGCCGTGCTCAGAAATCCGATTTTCATAGGTTAAAAATTTGGCGGCAAAGCTAAGAAGAAGATCGCTTCGTCGGTCACCTCCTCGCGATGACGAAAACACTGATAGAAAACAGGGACCATCAATAAATAAATTCTAAAGAAATGATCGTCATTGCGATCCCGATTTGTCGGGAGAAGCAATCTCATGACAGCATATATGCCTCCCGTCTCTCCAGAGGGGGACATAAAGGTCCTCTACAAAGCTACTGAGTCCTCATCGAAATTGAACGGCTTCTCCTGCGAGAAATCAGGAATACAGGCATCTTTGCTTTCCATTTCCTGGATAAACACATTCTCAAGGTCCAGGTCGATGGCATAATCCATGATCTCGTCGTATTCCGATACCGTAAGCGGACGGTTGATCTCAGGGTACTGCGAAGCCTTGTAAAGCGGCGCATACTGCGACATCAGGCTGATGAACAGGTTGGGTGAAAGCTCCGACAGGAGTTTCAGGCATTGTTTGCTGTTTTCGATCTCTCCGGGCAACACCAGATGCCGCACCAGCATCCCGTGGGTGGCCATGCCATCCGCATCAAAAACCAGGTCGCCCACCTGATCGTACATTTCTTTCAGCACACGGGGGATCACATCGGCGTAATCTTTCACCTTAGAATATCGCCAGCCCAACGCATTGTCGAGATATTTGATGTCAGGCAGATAAATATCCACCAGTCCCCGGAGTTGCTGCAATGTTTCCACCGAATCGTACCCATTGGAGTTGTACACCACCGGAATAGTGAGCCCCGACTTCCGCGCCAGCACGATGGCATCGGCCATCTGGAAAGCGACGTGAGAGGGAGAAACGAAGTTAATGTTGTGAGCGCCCTGCTCCTGGAGCTTCATCATTTCGTCCACGAGCTGCGTCATGCTTAACGTACGAACTTGGTTTTCAAGATATTGCTGGCTGATCTGATGATTCTGGCAATACACGCAATGCAGGTTGCAACCGGCAAAAAAGACGGCGCCCGAACCTCTCCTTCCGGAAATGGGCGGTTCCTCGCCATGGTGCAATCCGATATGGGAAACCTGGATTGAGGCATCCATCCCGCAATCGGAAGTTTTGCCTTCGAGCCGGTTGACGCCGCAAAATCTAGGGCACATGTGACAAACAGAAAGTTGTTCGGTGAACATCATTTATTGTGATAAAATCATCCGTATCTAAATTCCGCGCAAAATTAATGCATTTGCCACGAAAATATCCCGAAAATCTTTCGGCCTCTTTCCTTCTTTAAGTCGGGAAAAGTGCTTTGTTAAAGAATTTAAGAATAAAACGTTCCGGTTTAGAATGAATTGTTAATTTTGAGCTGGTGAAACCCGTAACCTACATATTGATCTTTATTTTCTCGTTCATCTCGATCGGGACTACCCTGGTTTTCTTCACGGCGTTGTCACACATCCGCACTGAAATGAAAGAACAGATCACGGATGATGAGAGCCCGCAGTGCATCGTTTTTTCCAGAGAAAATTTCGCCAGCCTGAAGTGGGAAAAAAAGAACAAAGAGTTCCGTTTGGACGGCAAAATGTATGATGTTTCCACCGTTGAGATCAAAGGAGATGAAGTGCTGGTTTATTGCGTGTTTGATAAAGAAGAAACCAATCTTCGCGAGAAACTGGCAGGACTTTTCAACGACAAACCGGGAAATCACAGCCCGTTAAGGCTTTGGGTCAAGATGCTTTCGCAGAACTATTTTACAACGCCCGAATTTTCCATGCCCGTGTTACATCAGGGCTTCGTCGTAATACAAAACGACTATCTTTTCAAAGTTCATTCCTTTGAAAACGAACTGGCCGACCCGCCACCCCGAAGCTAATTCCCAACTTCTTTTACTTACACTTTTTTATTACGACAGTCATTTGTCTGTGCACAAATGCGTCATTTCCATACATTCAAATCAATTAAAATGAAAAAAATATTTACACTTATACTCGTATTCCTTTTGGTCCATACGGGGATTTTCGCACAAAGTGTCCGAAATGATTCTACCCTCATAAAAACGCTGGAAGAAGTGGTTATTAAAGCCAACAAACTGCCCGTCAGTTTGAAACAATACCCTGGTTCCATTAGTCTTGTCAGCAAAGCCAATATTTCCGAGATGCCCAAAGGCATTGCCGTCAACGAAGCACTGCGCCTGGTGCCGGGTGTCAGAATCGACAACCAGCATGACGGGGAACGGGTTCATGTTTCCATCCGGGGCCAGGGTATTCTGGTGGAAAACGGTATCCGTGGCATCGGCGTGGTGCTGGACGGAATTCCGTTGAACGATCCTTCGGGATTTGTTCCCGATCTTTATGATGTGGACTGGTCGACGGTACAGAATATCGAGGTGCTTCGCGGACCTTTTGCCAACATGTACGGAGAAAGTGGTGCTGCCGGCGTGATTTACATCACCACACAGGACGGCGGTAACAAACCCTTTGACGGCTATGTAAGTCAGACGGTGGGCTCTAACGGCTTTGGCAAAACCACGTTGCAGGTGGGTGGAAAACAAACCAACATGGATTACCGCATCAGTTTCTCAACCACCTGCGGACTGGGGAACCGTTATCACCAGGCTTTCTGGGGAAATGTCCTGTATGAGAAGGTAAACTTCTACCCGACAAAAAATATCAGGATTACCCAAATCGTTTCACACAGCGATTACTTCCAGCAGAACCCGGAAGGACTGAGCCTGCAACAGGTGGCCGAAAACCCGCAACAGGCCAATCCGGATGCCATTCCTTTCAACGAATACCAGAAAACCAATCGTACCACCATTGGGTTGATCAGCCGGGTGACGGTCAACAAACACATGGACTTCAGGGTCACTTCTTACCTGAAACCCTGGAAATATAAAGAAACCAGCAATCGTGCCGCCGAGTATGACAATTTCACCAACCCGGGGGTGAATGCCCAGTATAATTTCCACTTCGGGAATAATAAAATAAAACATTACTTCGCTGTCGGTGCCGACTTCAAATGGCAAAACATTGCCACCTATAAACTGCAGAGTGCAGCCAATCCGGACCGTGTGGAGAGCCTAAGCCAGTTAAGTGTTGAAACCGACACGCTGCTGGCTAACGAGCTTGTCGCACAACGAAGCTTCGGCGCTTACGCACTTTACCAGCTGACCGCCGGAAAGTTTACCCTGACCGGTAGTTTGAATTATAAAGACCTTCACAATCAGCTTACCGATCTGATGGGAGCTCAAGACACTTCAACAACGGCCAAGGACTTTTCCCAGACCACCGGAAGGATCGGGATCAGTTATAATTTCAGTAAAAGCATCACAGCATTTGCTGACTGGAGCCAGGGATTTATCCCGCCGTCAACTGAAGAGCTGGCAGCAAACCCGGTGGCTTACTATGGTTTCAACACCCACCTGATCCCCAGCACCTCCAATTCATTTGAGCTGGGGTTCCGTGGATTTGCCGGTAAGGACCTGTATTTTGAGGTTACCGGATTTATCATGAAAACCAAGAATGACTTTTTCAGGTTCAAACAAAGCGGACGCGGAAACCAGGAGGTTTTTTACGGCAATGCTGGAAACAGCGACCGGAAAGGGGTTGAAGCCTATTTCTGGTATCAGATCCTCAAGAACCTGAAACTGCAGGCTTCTTACACTTATTCCGATTTTGAATATACATCTGCGACCATCGATCCGATCTACACCGATCAGAACTATGTGCTGACGACCCCGCCAGCCCCGGGCCAGTGGCTGCCAAACTCACCAAGACATCAGCTTTACGCTGAACTGGATTATTCGATCTCTAAAAGGTTCAGAATTATGGTTGCCAATGAATTTCAGTCGAAGTGGGCCATTTATTCCGATGCCAATGCTTACGCGGGAAAGATGGATCCAACCATCTATCAGAACTGGCAAAAGGGATTTACACTGTTCCATGCCGGCGTTTACTATAAATGCAAGTTCAAAGGACTTAACACCGAATGGAGCTTTTACGCCCGGAATATTTTCGACCGTCCGTACATGGCTTTCACCGAACCGGATCCGGATGGGAATTCGTATCAGCCCGGACCCGGAAGAGAAATCTTCGGAGGATTGAAGATTTTATTCTAATTCTTTGAAGCATTCCAAAAACCGCGCTTCTTGAAGTGCGGTTTTTTTATGCCCCAATGATCTGTAAAAGGCAAACTTCTGTCTCCCAGACCGATAAATCAGGTCAACCAAAACAAAAATTAGAACCTCCTATATCTTTACTTAACAATAATTTAGTAATATTATTTGTATTTAGTCTAAATTACGTGTAACTTTGCATCATTATTCATAACATGTTGGACTAAAAAAATAAAAAGATGTCATTTACACTTCCCGGACTCGATTACGATTATAATGCGTTAGAGCCCTATATCGATGCCCGCACGATGGAAATTCATTATACAAAACATCACCAAGGGTACACGAATAATTTAAACAATGCAATTCAAGGTACAGCTCTGGAAGGGAAGACGATTGAAGAAATTCTTGCCCAGGCATCCACTGCAGGAGCTGCAGTAAGGAACAACGGAGGCGGATTTTACAATCACGCACTTTTCTGGAAGTGGCTTTCTCCCAATGGAGGCGGAAAACCCACCGGAGCTTTGTCAGATGCCATCAACAGCACTTTCGGATCGTTTGATCAGTTTAAGGACCAGTTTTCCAAAGCTGCCGCTACCCGTTTTGGTTCGGGTTGGGCATGGCTCGTCAAAACAGGTTCCGGGCTGGTGATCACCTCTACGCCCAACCAGGACAATCCGCTGATGGATGTTGCTGAAGTAAAAGGCACACCGATTCTCGGACTGGATGTCTGGGAACATGCTTATTATCTGAAATATCAGAACAGAAGACCTGAATACATCGACGCTTTTTTCAATGTGATCAACTGGGAAGAAGTAGCGTCGAAATATTGATACTTTTTTTGAGTTAAACAAAAAAACCCATGGCGTGATGTCATGGGTTTTTTATTTCTTGTAAGCCGGTTAAGCAGCGTTATCCATCTCGACACGGCTTCTTTTCTTACTCAGGATCTCAATCCGCAACATCAGCAAGAGCAGGGCCCCCGTGCAAATAATCGCCCGAATGGCATAGACCGAAGCCAGCAAGCCTTTGCTCGCCATCAACGAGATAACCGGCGCGATCATCAGGGCAATCCAGATCGGAAAATCCTCGGTATTTTTCCGTTGGCTTAGCATTCGTTTTACTACCGGAAAATAAGACAGCACCATGATGGTCTGTACGGCAAAGTTAGTAATCACCGGTTTATTAAAGAGAACCCAGAAAACAGTTACCAACGCCACACAGCCCAGGCACAGCAGATCAAAACGGTCGAACCGTGTGGTGGAATCTCCCAGAAAGAATATCGCCACGCTAACACCGGTTACCAAAATAAAATCGGCAACGTTCAACACGTTGTCTGCTATGGTATAATTCCCATCGCCGCTGCTGAAATAAGTAAACAGACTGATGCCTACGGCCAGTGAAAAAAAGGTCCAGGTTGCCAGTGCCGGCCGGATTTTCTTTTTCTGAAGCAGATAGATATACCGGGCCAGGATTAAGACGTCCAGCACCGATACCATAAGGTTTACGATAAGCTTTGTGTCCATAAAATGAAAATCAAATCAACTATATATAAACGATTTATTTTCAGGTAAAAAACGGTACGAAAAGCAACATCAGCGAAAGCCCTACCAGGATACTTACGGTAGTCCATCCCACAAAATTGATCACTGGTTTGTTGACATGTTTGCCCATGATCTTCTTGTTATTCACAAGCAACATCATACAGATCAGGACCACCGGCAAAAGGATCCCGTTCAGCACCTGCGTCCACAAGCTGATGGCAATCAACGGAGCACCGGGGATCATAATGATGCCTGCTGCAATAATTAAAATACCCGTATAGAGAATATAGAACTCAGGAGCTTCTTCCCATTTTTTGTCGATTCCTGCTTCGAAACCAAAAGCTTCACAAACATAAAATGCCGTTGCCAGAGGCAGGATGGTAGCCGAAAAAATGGAAGCGACAAACAAGCCCAGGGCGAACAGCGAGGATGCCAGGGCGCCGGCCAGCGGTTTCAACGCCAACGCTGCATCTTTGGCTTCGTTGATCGTTATTCCGTTGACATGCAGTGTGGAGGCACAGGCCACGATGATGAAAAAAGCTACCACTACCGTTGCCAGACAGCCCACCACAATGTCGACCAGCGTATATTTATAATCGCTCATGCGAAGCCCTTTTTCGATAACGGACGACTGCATGTAAAACTGCATCCACGGAGCAATGGTGGTCCCTATGATTCCGATAACAATGGCCAGATATGGGGCGGTAAACTCCATATGAGGATGTGCCATGGCATGGCCTATTTCGCCCCAATGCGGTTTTCCCATCAGGGCAGAAACGATATACATCAGCAAACCCACGCTGAAAACAAGAAAAATCCGTTCTGCGATCTTGTAGTTTCCTTTCACCACCAGCAGCCACACCAGCACCGCCGAGATGGGAACGGAAATATATTTACTGACACCGAATATGTTCATACTTCCAGCCACACCGGCAAACTCTGTGGTGGTGTTGCCCAGGTCGGCGATGATCAATCCCACAAAAATGAAAAAGGTGATCTTGACACCGGCGTTTTCACGGATCAAATCGGCCAGTCCTTTCCCGGTGACAATTCCCATACGGGCATTCATTTCCTGGACAATCAACAGAACAATAAAAGCAGGCCCCATGGTCCAGAGCAGATTATAGCCGTAAAGGGCACCGGCCACGGAATAGGTGGTAATACCACCGGCATCGTTGTCCACGCTTCCGGTGATGATGCCGGGGCCCAACAATGCAAAGAAGATCACAATATTTCGAAGTATGTTTTTTTTCTGTACGGTCATTTTAACTGTCATACCTCATCCTCCATTATCTTGTCCTGCGTTTGCCAAGCAGGTCTTCCACAATGTCATCAATTACCACCATGCCCTCCAGCACCTGGGTGTTATTTACTACCGGCACGGCAAGCATGTTGTATTTTGAAACAATTTCAGCCAAAGAACTCAGTTCGTCCTCATCTTCCACAGAAATTGGATTCTTTTGCATGATTTCTTTCAGCAACATGCCCGGTTCGGAAACGATCAGATCACGAAGAGAGAATGTGGATATTAACCTTCCGTTATGTGTGACCACAAAAAGGTTGTAAAGACTTGCCTCGTCAGGTTTTGCTTCCCGGATGGATTCCAGAGCCTGGGCTACCGTTTCGTTTTCATGAAACGACATAAAATCGGTATTCATGATACTCCCGATCGACCGGTCGGAATATCCCAGCAACTCCCTGACTTCAGTAGAGCTCTCCTCATCCATTTCATTCAGCAACTGCTCGGCCTTTTCGTCCTCCAGCAAATCAAGGATATCGGCGGCCTCGTCGGCAGGCATGATTTCCAGCAGGTCGGCCGCTTTATCGATGGACATGCTTTCGATGAGGTCAACCTGCAATTTCGGCTCAATCTCTTCCAAAACATCGGCAGCACGCTCTTCATCCAGGCTGTTGAATACTTCAGAACGATCAGTACGTCCCAGGTCTTCAATAATATCAGCCAGGTCAGAAGGGTGCAGCGTCTCGAGTTTGGTCATGGGTTTCCCCAGCTTGATATTGAAATTTGAAGTGTCGAGGGTATCGATCTCATCCCAAAGAATGAATTTCGAAGGCAGGTTCAACCTGACCGCCGAAGCCGCTCTCTTGAAGGTATTGGCCACGCCCAGTCTTCTCAACAGGCCTTCTACGCCCACATCCACTGCAACCGCATAGGTTCCGCTGGGAATAGACACCAGCCTGACGTCGTTTACACGTTCCAGCTTGCGGCCGTTCAGATCCACGATCTGCTTATCCAGAATATGCTCTTTTAAGGGCAGCAGATCATCGATCACATCCTCATCCACAAACTGTTTTTTGGAACAATGAATCTCGACTTTACCGTCAGCTTTTCCAATTTCAAAATGCTCGAAATAATAATACACAGGATGCGATCGGGTACCGCTTTTCAAGGCAATCACATTGGGTCTGTCGGACTCTTCCCCTGGTACAGGATTGGTTGCCGAGACCAGCAAATCCAGGATTTTGCCCATTTCTTCTCCCTTACGGTCAATAATTTTATGACCCAGGATTTGGCTTAAATAAAAAGTAATTAAAGCTGTCATGGTTGACTCCTCCAAAATTTAGATCTCAGGAGGCGCCAACAGAAAGGCGGGTTCTAGCTCCTGAAATCGTTACATATTCGATATAAATCAGGTCCTTCGTCCATATGATGCAGACTCTTTTAAATTTGAGTGCAAAGTTAATTTTTATATCGTACGGGAGGCCTTAAAAACCTTATAAAATTTGAAAATCCACATTATTTTTTTGCAAAGCATCCACATTAAGAACTTTAACTTTTTAGAACCAAGGCCTTTGCAGCAACCGCAAAAATGCCGTATCCTTATAAGATATCCTTACAAAATCCCCGCCTGAATCGGCCTGATTTTTTCGCAGGGTCTCCAATGACTTTTTTACTGCCTTACCATTTCCTAAAATAAAACCTGTCAGGGAAAACAAAACAATGTACATCCCTGCGTCAATAGCCAGTAATTTTAATAACCGGCTGGCAAACAAATATGTTACGGTTAATGTCGGTCAAAAAAAATAGCAGCCCCGAAAGGCTGCTATGCCAAAAACAGAAATTACTGGATAACAATCTTGCGCGACTGAACACCCGAAGGCGTCAATATCCTCACAAAATAGTACCCTGCAGGAAGTTTCGACAAATCGAAGTTAATATTATTCTTTCCTGATGACAATACTTTTATATAAGGTTGCATTACAATATTTCCACATATATTCAGAATGTCAATTCTAACCCTGCCAGGTTGTGGCAGAAAATAGCTGACGTTGACAATCCCGCGTGCGGGATTGGGATAAATCTTAAACTCCATCTCATCTCCCATTCCAAAGGTATCCACCCCGGTTCCGCTCACGCGGGTTATTGCATCGTAAGAAACTGGTGTAGTTTCTTTGTTTCCGGCGCTATCTATTGCAACTGAGTAGAACTTATAGGTTACACCCCCTTCCCCGCTAAACACGGCGGATGTATCATAGGTACCCAAAATCCACGGGTAATAGGAGCTGTCGTTTTCCGCTACATAAATGGTGTAGGAGAAAACGCCGGAGCCTTTGTCTGTTCCTTTCCATTTTACCGTGAAGTCCTTGGTCATGGTTGTTGCTGGTAACTGATCCACAGCACTTTCAGGAACCATATTGTCTGTAACGTTTTCCCAGACATTAGTAGGGATTTCGGTATTCCAATCAAAAACAATATGCGCTGAATTTTTAATTGCAGTCCCCTCTGTCAGGCCAGATAAAGGTTGAATGGCATAAAGCACATTACCTTCTCCTTCCGGAGATTTTTTATTCGGTGGCAGGAACCCGTCATCCACCCCTTCAACCAATTCGTAGGTATTGGGATCCAACGTCAGGAATGTCCAGGTCAGGATTCCGCTGGTAACATCAAGCTGATGAAACACCCTGACGATAATGTCTTTTTTGGGTCTCATATCAATATCTACCGTATCGCCGTCAGCGGGTTTGTAAAAATAAGAAGTGTCACTGAATCCAAATCCCACCGGCCTGAAACTGTTGATATCTAAGACATTTTTATCCAACGTATCGGTAATGATGACTCTTTGTGCGGCAGCTGTGGCGGCTGAATCATTTTCATAAGTAATCATATACTGGTACTCTTTGTCGGTCGAAACATAGTAGGACGAACCACGTCCTGCTGGTCCGTATTTGGCATTGGGATCGTGCGATTGAAAGGCAACCATATCTTCAAGCGTCTTAAAGCAATCACTGGCAAAACCGCCACAGGCGCCAATGGCTCCTCCTGCATCAGATGCACCCGAATACATCCCTGCCATGCCTTTGGCAATTTTAAAGGCCGTACTCAATTGGGCTTCGCCGGGAACGCAACCTATAGCCGTGAGAGCTACAGAATTGGCGATGTCCTCTACCTTAATACTTTCTCCCTTTTGGTATTTATCTACTGCCATTAGAACAGAATTGTCGAAGGCTGCTTTGGCACAACTGAGGCCCGGCGTCAAATCCGCAACAAGACCCGCAACGGCATACATACAACTGAAGAATCCATATCCCAGACCATTCGACGATTTCAACGATTGATATAATTCGGCATAATTCTGGTAAATGGGTTGGCTGATGGCTACCCGTATCTCATGTGTTCCTCCTTCGGAGGTAACTTTCAGTTTCATTCCGCCATTATATTGTTGTGGCATGTAGGGAATAAACAGGGTATAGACTTTTCCGTGGAAAGGAGATCCCAGAAAATAATCTACTTCAACATGATTGGGAATGGTATCCCAATTTACCTCAACTTTTACTGTGGGATGGGTTATATCGTTAGGAAACAGCACGGTTTGGTTTGCACCGACCGCTACATATAAGATTACCCCATAGGCATCTTTATTGCCACGATTCCCATAAGTGACATAACAAGTTGTCGGCCTGTTTGCAAGTACACGGTTAGGGCCAATCCATTTTGCCCAGATGTCAACGGATTCCCCTGTAAGCACATTGATGGCAGCGGGAAATACAAGTGCCGAGCTCTGGGAATCAATGGTTACTTCCATATCCCATTTTCCTTCCGTAAATTTTGTTCCGTTAAAAAAGGCAATAATTTTGTTGTTTGTAACCTGCAGGCTGTCGGGCAATACGGTGTTACCTGATAACTTAAGACTTACAGATGATTGCGCACTAAATCCACTGCCATATACAGATATGGCAAAGGGATCAAGAGTATTCGCCGATTTCGGGCTCCAGGAATTAACACCCGGTTGAAACAATATATCCGGCATCTGCATAATGGCAACATTACTGTTTCTTATTTGTGTATTCATTCCATCAAATTCACCGCCCAGCACAAGGTTCTTTTCATTGGATGCAAAAGTGCTGATACTTCCCTGCATCACTGGATTGCTAAAGTCCGATATAACACTGTCCGAGCTCTGATCGTATATGATGACTCCTGGTTTGGCAGTATAACTGTCAAACTCCTTCATCTTGTTTCCCGCAGCCACGAATAAATTTCCTTGTGCCTGAATTCGGGATAATCCGTATCTGAATTCAGGCTGATTTTCAACCACAATTAATGTATCTCTGTCTTTATCCAGGATAAAAAGTCCCTTGTAATAATCAGTTGCGGCTGCAATAACTCCATTGTCATTCATTGCCATGGAGTTTACTTTCGCACTGTATGCAGCCGGATAAATTTTCTTCAATGTGCCTGTTTCGACATCTGTTCTTAATAAGAATCCGGTCGCATCATTACTTCCCGTCTTCAGTTGATTACCGCCAATGAAAACAGCAGTATCCAATGGGAGGATCGTAAAAACGGGATTCCATCCGGCCACCAATTTCGGATCCCAATCACTCACCGCTCCAGTAGTAGCATCCAGTTTTACAATACAGTTGTGACTTTTATCATTCACTTTTTTAAATTCTCCTGAAGCATACAATGAATTGCCCCTTTTCGCAATAAAATTGACCAGGTCATCGCCATATCCGTCGGCAATCTGTAAAGGGGTAAAACCCGTAATCTGTGAACCTGACAATGCATTGACTGCTGATAGATTTCCTGCATCAGTACCGTTTATTTTACCAATCCCTTTTCCCCCGAGGTAAACGGTATCCCCTGAAACCAGCAGGCTGTAAACAGCCGGATAATATCCTGTTATGGCCGGGTTCCAATTGGTAACCGTTTTGGTTTCGAGGTCAATTTTGGCCACTGCAGCACGTGCCCATGCAGGCATTAATCCAAAATCTCCACACAGCACCACATCTGCACCAAAACTAAACACGCGAGAAGTCTTTCCATCAAAAAAAGGAGGGTTCCATGTCTTCAGTCCGGCAGTTTCAGGATCGAACAAACAAATGTTTTGCCTGGGGACACCTGCTACAAGATTGAACATATTCGAATAATAACCTACCGCATACAGTCCTTCCGTACCCAAAGCAAGACTGCCAATAGCCGCACGGGTGTTATTATTTTTAATTTGATGGTCAAATTTCGTATAACTTAAATCGCCGCGATTCAACCGGACAAGGCCATTTGCAGTACTGTCGCCATACTTTGTGAAATCGCCCCCCATGAAAATGTATTTGTCGGAGGAAACGATGCTGTATATCGTGTACACTGAAGGGTAATTAATGTATTCTCCACTATTAATTTTAATGCCCAGCAATTCACCCGGATATGATTTAAGGAAGTAAAAGCTGCCAGAAAGCAACAATTTTCCACCACTAAAGGATGTAGAATTAACAAAATTATCAGGATTTGCATTCCATGAGGTTAGTGTTCCGTCCGAAGCATTTAAACTTACAAAATACGGACGTGTTTCTCCGGTGGAAACTTTCTTAACGCCCATTGACCAGGCATATAAAATATTGTTTTTAAGCAGGATTTTAGGCGTAGTGGAACTGCTGTTCACCGAAAATTCCAAATCAGTATTGATGGGGGCTATGGTGGCAGAATTCAAATCTACTACCCCCATATTTTTTGCAGAAACCTCGTTTTTATTCAATTCGAATTTACCCACCACAAATAATTTATTTCCCTGAACGACCATCCCTGTTATTACCGTGTTATCATGATATGAAGAAGAAATATGAAAGGTGGTATCCAGTTCTCCCGTACTTAAATTATAACGTGCTAAGCCATAGATTCCTTTTCCTCCATCATTAAGATTTGCCGTTGAGATTTGGTATTTACCGGCAACATACAACGTATCGTTCAGCAGTAGCAAATCTGAGATATATCGTTCTCCTCCGGTATATCCTGCATTAAAACTATTCAAATGAATTTCAGGATTCCAACTTTGAACACTGCCTGTATTGGCATCAATAGCAGCCAGGGAAGTCCTGGCCTGGGAACCAATGCTGTCAAAGGCACCGCCAACATATAGAAGCCCGTTATCTGACAGTAGCGAATAGACATTCCCGGTAGGATTGGGTCTAAAATTCTTGTCCAATGCTCCGGTTGTAGCATCAAGTTTGCACAGATATTTGATGGAGTTTCCATCACCGGCATCGAGAGAAACATAAGAAGAAAGGCAAACATAAAGACTGTTTCCCACTAATAAAAGCGTGGCGTCATTGCCAAAACTACTTATTTTAGGAGGGCTAAACGAAGCCATCGGAATCAAATCCTTATCAAGATGATACACACCTGTTCCATCATAATCGCTGTAATTTCCAATAACATACCAACCGTCATTTCCATCCGAAATACTTTTAACAAATCTGCCATCAGGAGCGCTGAATGCAGGAATATCGCTTGTTTCATCCAAAACAACCAGATTCTGGGAAACATACCCGGCACCATTGTTATCGCTCGACCAATACAAATTTTCTTCAGCGATAATAAGTGTGTCGCCTGTTAAATGCATGGCTGTGACCGAACTTACCGTTGGCAGTGAAACTCTTATGCCGTCGGTTTTATTTAAAACGACTAAAGCACCTTGTTGTACCTTGTCCATTTTACCAATCGATCCGGCCAGTATCACTTTATCAGAACTGATTTCAATTTTCTTCACTTGCCCTGAACTGGCAAGCGAAGGATTCCAACCGGGATCTATTTCTTTGGTATCAAGGTTTATCCTTAATACATTTACATGGGTTGCTCCTGAATTGTCGTTTATGCTGAATTTTCCTCCCAAATACAAAAATCCGTCATCTATTTTCAATACGTCAATCTCTCCGCTGGTAAATGCCATGTCATAAGAACGATCCAATGTATTATCCTGCAGGATGTGTGCCAGGCGAAGATGTTCCTTGTTATTGATTTCAGTGAAACTGCCCCCAATGTACCATCCGCCGGATCCATCCGGAGCCACAGCAAACACTCTATCAGCCATCCAGTAAGGTCTGATATCACCCAATATGGGTTTGTTGTTATCGGGAGTTGTAGCGCCATTATTAAAAAAGGCAACCGGACCGGTTTTATGTCCGATATAGTTGAAGCTTCCTCCCAGATACAGAAAATTACCATTGATTACAGCAGTACTTATTGGACCATCTGTAGCAAAATTTAAGGAATCGATGGCTTTTTGTGCCTTCACATCATGAAAGCCGGCCAGTAAGAGTATTAAAATAAACAGGCTGGTGAAAATTTTATGAAAGTTAGTAGCCCGGTTTTCCTGGTTGTAATTGTAAATTTTTTTCATAGTGATGGGTTTGTAGATTAATATTCTTGTGTCATTTAGGTTTGGATCTTTTTCGCATAAAAATATCCAGCCCGATCTAGCCCATCATCATCAAAAGGTACATTTAAACTTCATTTTGTAAAATATGTAAACATCTATACCTGTGCAGAACCTGTCGGATGACTAGATGCGGGAAATAAGATCCTTGCAGGAACCGAAGAGGAAATTACAGGAAGTAAAAATGGAGTCAGTGAAAATTGAGGTAACCCGCTGTCTAGGCGATCTTTCTTAACAGTCTTTGTCTGTACGATCCAGCTGTTTTACCCTCAAATTGTTTGAACGCCCTGTTAAACGAGCTTAGGGAACCGAAGCCTGATTTTTCGGCAAAATGATTCAACGAATACAGGAATTGTTCATCTTCCTCAATGAGCTCTTTTGCATACAGCACACGGTATTTATTGATAAAATCGCTGAAACTCATTTTGAACTCGGTGTTGATCAGATTGGATAAATAAGTCCGGTTGGTATAAAGCCTGCTGCTCAGTATGGTGATCCTGAAATTGGGATCCAGATAAAACTGTTCTTTGTCCATCAATTTAAGTAATTTCTCTTTCAGTATTTGTCTATCCACATTATTCTCCACTGGCAAGCCTGCATTTTCATTTTCATCCAGAACAACGTCAGAAATACTGTAGTTTTGTTTGTTGCCCACCAAACCAATAAGGAAAAACAACAGGCTGAATAGGGCAGACGGTATGATCAGGAGTTGGTTTTGCTTGAAAAAATTACGGCCAAAGATATTTACGAAGAAGCTTACAAACGAGGCAACAATCAATGTAATAATCAGCATTTCAATCCATACGAGCTCTTTCCCGGCCAGGTTGGAATAGAAGTTCGCCACCCTTTTGTTGTATTTTCGAACCAGGCGTAATCCCAGCAAAAGATAGATAAGCGACTGGATGCCAAAAATAAAGCGTCCGGAAAGATAGCCCAGTGACATCCATTTCACTACAGCATGAGCATCAGACGCCGGCCACTGATAATGCAGGATGGCACTGTTCAGATAAATCTGGCGATCTTCCGGAGAAGCAACCCAGGACGTCACCGCCAGTAGCAGGGCCAGTGTCACAGCGGGAACCAAATGCCACAAATTATAATAATTAAAATGGGTATCACGCGTCAACAGCCGGATGTAGATATAATAAATCGGGAAAACAGACAATCCGGCAAATGTGTAAATCCAATCTATTTTGAGGTAAAGATTGTAATCACCTTCGAAGAAGATCGCATGCGAAAAATAAACCATGGAAGTTACCATCATAAATATCCCCAACCAAAAGCGGGCACGATTCTCTTTCTCAGGATTCAATATAAATACAAGTCCCCAAAAGAAAGTAATATAGAATGGCGTCAGTTCAGTAATACTATGAAGAAACTGCATATGAACGGCTATAATTTTATAAAGGATTTTAAATCAGCTTTTTATCGTTAGCAGGTAACCAAGATAAATATAGGAATTTTTTAATTACAATACAAACTTCTGCATATCAGCAAAAAAAGGTATCCGAATAATGATGAAAACTTTCAGGCTTGCGGCCGGATTTTAACCCTGCACCCAGCGAACGGCGGCTTCCATGGTGCTGAAAGGTTTGGAATGATAACCCTCATCTTTGGATTCAACCAAAATGGAAATAACGACATTTTGCGGGTTCTCTGTAAGTACACCGATTTTACAGTTATTGAATACTTCCAGATGCTCTTTATAATAATCCGCAATGCTGGGATGCTGATCGGCGGGAATATTCATAATTGCATTTCGGTAGTCGACGATAAAACCTTTTGTTTCGGCAGGAATCAGATGATTATGAATGATGTATTCCCAGGAAGACCTGATGTCTTCCAGCGTAATGCTGCCATAATAGTGTTTGAAAAAGATACCCAAAGAGGGGCTAAACTGAAAAGTAACTTTCTCGTTCATGATAAGCTGTTAAATAATCCTGTTCAAAAGCAATGTTGTTCAGTTCCCTTTATTAATGAATACTTTTAAGGAACTGATCATGTAGGATGTTGTGTCTCACCTTCCTGTTCGCTTGTTCATAAAAAAATCTTATACCCAGACTGATAAATACCAACAAAACGCCTGCTATCATAAACGGCAGCCAGATCATCACGATGGAATCAGCTTTTTCCAGATTCGTTATCATAAAAATTAATGAAGAAATTAAGATCAGAATGCCTAAAAAAAGAATGATCCGGCTAACTGCAGCATTGCGATGATGAAAATTCGAATTTGATTTTAAACGAGAAATAAGAAAACCTTTCTGTAACATCCTGATAATTTTTAATTATCCAAATATAGCATTTTTATCCATAAATCAATCCTTCATCCCATCTATTTCGAAACGAACCCGTCTTGGTCGTAATCTCGTGACCTCGCCCATTAACTATAACTATAAGACACGATTCTTACAGCTTTAAAACACTATTATTTTTACTTTTACAAAAACAAGATCATGCTTCGGATTTCCTATAAAAAACACGTTTTCAACTTCAAACGGCCGGCAGGCACTTCACGTGGCGTGTTAAATCACCGCACTTCTTACCATGTGACGGTTTGGGACAGTGCGCAGCCGGAAGTCAAAGGAATCGGGGAATGCAGCACGATCAAAGGACTGAGTCCGGATCCCTGGGAATCGTATGAAAAGATCCTGAACGAGATACAGGAACGCCCCGAACCCATGGAAGTCTGGATCGAAGAAGGACTGAGAGATTTTCCTTCCATCCGCTTTGGTCTTGAAACCGCACTGGCTGACCTGAAGTCCGGCGAGCAACGCATTTTGTTCCCTTCGGATTTTACAAAGGGACAGAACGGAATTCCCATCAACGGATTGATCTGGATGGGAACAAAGGAATTCATGCAACAGCAGATCCGGGAGAAGATAGAAGCCGGTTTCCGATGCATCAAATTGAAAATCGGGGCCATTGATTTTGAAACCGAACTGGAGCTGCTGCGTTCCATCCGGGAACAATTTTCCGAAAAGGAACTGGAACTCCGTGTGGATGCCAACGGGGCTTTTTCTCCTGATACGGCCCTGGAAAAACTTAAGCGACTGGGAGCGCTGGGCATTCACTCCATCGAACAACCCATCCGGCAAGGGCAGTGGGACGAGATGGCCCGGCTTTGCGAATCGTCACCGGTTGCCGTCGCGCTGGATGAAGATCTGATCGGACTGAAGAACCGGGCTGAGATCCGGGCCATGCTGCATCACATCCGGCCGCAGTATCTGATCTTAAAACCCAGTCTGCTGGGCGGTTTCAGCTTCTCTAAAATTTTTATCGAAGAAGCGGAGTTCAACAACACCGGCTGGTGGGTCACCTCGGCGCTGGAAGGCAACATCGGCCTCAACGCCATTGCCCAATGGACGGCATTGCTGAAAAACCCTTTGCCGCAAGGGCTGGGCACCGGGCAGCTCTTCACCAACAACATCCCTTCTCCTTTGTTTATTGCGAACGCAAAATTAAATTTCGATCCTGCCGGAAAGTGGGATCTGAGCGAAATCTATGGCTAAAGAAAAAGAAATCTTACGTTTAAATATCAGTGCCTTTGATGACGAATGGTTACTGAACTACGCCAACATGCACTTTCAGCTGAAAGCCTCGCCGGCACCGTGGAAAGATGATCTGCTGCGTTTTCTCATCGAATGGCTCTCGGAATCCGAAAGCCTTCAGGCGCAGACTTCAGGGTCCACCGGAAGCCCTAAAAAAATTGAGCTGCAGAAAAAGTATATGGAAGTCAGTGCCAAAGCAACGCTGGACTTTCTGGGCGTGGAACCGGGAGCCACCGCTTTGTTGTGCCTTCCCATCTCTTATATCGCCGCCAAAATGATGGTGGTGCGCGCATTCATAGGAAAAATGGATTTATATTGTGTACCGCCTTCTTTGAATCCGGTAAGTCCCTGGACGCCGTACCTGGATTTTGTGGCTTTCACACCGGCACAACTGGGCAAGCTGATGGAAACCGGAACAGGCATGGGCTTTCTGAAAAAAATCGGTAAAATTATTCTGGGCGGCGGCCCCGTGCCGCAGGCGCTGGAAGAGAAATCGCAGCGGCTGGAAGCGCCTGTCTGGCATACTTACGGCATGACCGAAACCATGAGCCACATTGCCCTGCGAAAGGTGAACGGCACCGACCGAAGCGAATTTTTCTATCCCATGCCGGGCGTTCACATAAACCAGAATTCCGGATCGTGCCTTACCATTCAGGCCCCGCATCTCGGGGTTCAGGATCTGGAGACCAACGACATCGTGGAGCTGCAAACCGACGGCGGCTTTCGCGTGCTCGGCAGAAAAGATCATGTGGTGAACAGCGGCGGGGTCAAGTTGTTTCCGGAGCAGATTGAGCATAAGCTCAGCAGCATCATCGCACAACCATTTTATATCAGCTCACTGCCGGATCCCAACCTCGGGGAAAAACTGGTATTGTTTATTGAGTCTGCAACGCCCAAAGACGGCGAAATCCAAAAACTTCAGGCACGGATCAAAGAAAAACTCACGGGGTTTGAAGTTCCCAAAGAAATTCATTTCCTCGAAAAATTCAACCGCACCGAAAGCGGTAAAATCATCCGCGAAAGGAATTGAATTAAAAGTGACCTCCACAGTTCTGTGAAGGCCTCCATGCATTTCTAACGACCAAAATAACCTTTTTTTCTCAGAACCAAAGTCACTATCAACGTAACAAAAATTACAAGGTAGCTGATAAATGGGACATAGCGGCTGGTAAACACATCCAGATAACTGAGTATTAAAAAGACCAATGCTACTAGTGAAACTGTAATTAAAATATATTTCATAGTTAACAACCAGGATTTCTTTAATTTTTCTACTTTATTTCAGCACATCCATCTCGATGTGTGAAGGGTGCTC
>CAYWBO010000048.1:0-21010 GCA_964456625.1 uncultured Lentimicrobiaceae bacterium
CACTGGTCAATAATATTATTACTCATTTGAGCCAAACGATAGGTGTTGGCTTCACGCCCACGATAGTCACCACCTTTTACGGTATCGTAAAACAAACGATAAATGGTATCACCGTCGTTGGGATAATTCTTAGCAGCATTGATCCCGCCCTGAGCGGCAATACTGTGTGCCCTTCTCGGGCTATCCTGAATACAGAAAACTTTCACATTAAAACCCAGTTCACCTAAACTGGCAGCAGCA
This sequence comes from uncultured Lentimicrobiaceae bacterium, assembly GCA_964456625.1. Classification (GTDB taxonomy): domain Bacteria; phylum Bacteroidota; class Bacteroidia; order Bacteroidales; family F082; genus Sulfidibacterium. Next base: position 241 of record CAYWBO010000048.1, read on the forward strand.
GAACCTCCGGCAAGACCGGTGCCTACTACGATAATATCAATTTTACGCTTGTTAGCCGGGTTAACGAGTTTTTGATGCTCCTTATAATGGGTCCATTTTTCTGTCAACGGGCCTTCCGGAATTCTTGAATTTATCTTGGTCATAAGGCTAAACTATTTAAAGAAATAAATGAACAAAGGAATAATGGCAAAACCCAGGGTAACCACGATGGCATATGCACGGCTTAACCCCTTGATAAAACCCCAGTACGTCGGATGATTCAACCCTAAGGTCTGAAAAGCCGACTGCAGCGCATGGTCGAGATGAAATCCCATGAGCAAAATCAAAACCACATAAATAAACACATAATATCCATTATGGAAAAGCGTCATGACCAGTGCCCCCATGTCTTCTTCACCGTTGGGTAACATCGGCATATGTCCAACCCAACCCATTTTTACAAAGAAGAAATTGTTAAGGTGCATGATCAGAAAAATAAAAATCACCATCCCCGTATAAATCATATACTTCGAGAAAGGTGATTCTTCCATCGCTGCTCTTTTCTTGTAACCTTTGGGCCGTGACATCCAGTTTTGAATCTGAAGGACTATTCCATAAAAGATATGAATAGCAAATCCTGCAAATAAAACCCACTGAAAAACCTGAATAAATGCATTTGTTCCCATGAAATGGGCGCCTTCATTAAATAAATCTTTACTGAAGAACAAAAATGAATTGACGGTTAAATGTACCACCAGAAAAGTAAGTAAAAATAACCCCATCAAGGACATGATAATCTTCTTCGTGATGGAAGAATAGTAAGATTTGTTACTCATAATTAAATATTTTTACTGACATATACTCGAATAATTTAATTTTGTTGAACATTGAATGGACAAAGGTATTAAAGTATGTAGAAAATCCTATGTACGCGAAATAATTTATACGAAGTTTAAATATTTTTGAGATGCGCTACAAGACCATTAACCCAAGATTTTTTACCAGAAACAGAAGGAATTTCTCAGCACAACTGGGCGAGGATTCTTTCGCGGTATTTTTTTCCAACGATCAAAATCCCAGAAACGGGGATCAATATCATACGTTCAGGCAGAGTTCGGACTTCTTTTACCTGACAGGAATCGAACAGGAGAAAAGCATCCTGCTGATCGCTCCCCACTGTCCCAACAAAAATCTGAAAGAAGCTTTGTTTCTTTTGGAAAGTAACGAGGTACTGGAAACCTGGGAAGGGCATAAACTCACAAAATCAGAAGCGTCTGCAATTTCTGGAGTGGAAAATGTTTTCTGGCTGGAAGATTTTGAAGCCAGTTTAAGAGAAGTGATGGCTTATTATAATAATGTATACCTGAACAGCAACGAATACACCAAGTTCTTTCCTGAGATGGAAACCCGCGAGATCAGAATGGGGAAACAAATCCGTGAAATGTTTCCGTGGCACCACTATCATCGGGCTGCCCCCTTGCTGATCAGGCAGCGGCTCATCAAAAGTAAAGAAGAGATTGAAGTGATGCAGAAAGCCTGCGAAATTACCAACAAAGGCTTTAAACGCGTTTTAAGGACTACCCGGCCCGGGATGTACGAATATGAAGTGGAAGCAGAGATCACTTATGAATTCATCCGAAACGGCGCCAGCGGCCATGGATATGCTCCCATTGTGGCGGCAGGCAAAAATGCCTGTTTTTTACACTACATAGAAAATGATAAGAAATGCCGTAAAAGCGATTTACTCCTCCTGGACATTGGTGCCGAATACGCCAATTACTCCGCCGATTTAAGCCGGACGCTGCCCATCAGCGGGAAATTTACCAAATGGCAGAAGCAGCTTTACAACGCCGTTTTAAGTGTCATGAAAGAGATCAAGAAACTTTACATACCCGGTAGCACTATCAACGACATCAACGAAGCTGCCAATTTGTTGATGGAAGCTGAGATGATCAAGCTGGGACTCTTTACCGCCGATGATGTGGCCAACCAAAATCCCGACAAACCTTTATTCAAGAAATACTTTATGCACGGCGCAGCTCATTTCCTGGGGCTTGATGTTCATGATGTGGGACTGAAAACCGTTCCGTTCGAACCCGGCATGGTACTTACCTGCGAACCGGGAATCTATATCTCTGAAGAAGGTACCGGCATCCGCATCGAAAACGATATTCTGATCACGGATAAAGACCCTGTTGACTTAATGGCTGATTTCCCCACGGAAGTGGAAGAAATTGAAGCCCTGATGCACGAATAGAACGAAATATTTTCCCTTTCGGGAAAAGAAAAGCCGCTGTAAAAATTACAGCGGCTTTTTCTATGTGAGATTATCGGTTATTCCTGAGAATAATCCATTTCAGATTGACGTCGGTAGAAATTATAACGCCATTTTGCATTTTTAACAGCTTGCAACTGAAGATCTTTGGCCTTTTCGGGGAAAGTCTTCTTCAGCGAAGTAAACCTGACTTCCAGATCATAATACTCAGGAAGCTTTTCAAAATCAGGTTCTTTAGAATCCAACTGGAACGGGTTCTGTCCTTCGAGTTCCAGCATCGGGTTGTAACGATACAAAGTCCAGTATCCTGATTCCACAGCCAGTTTTTCTTCATGCTGTGAGCGATCCATACCGTTGAACAATCCATGTGCAATACAAGGTGAATACGCAATGATCAATGACGGTCCCGGGAAGGCTTCAGCTTCTTTAAGCGCCTTGAAATACTGGTTGTAGTTAGCACCCATGGCAACCTGGGCAACATACACATAACCGTAAGTCATGTAAATGGCACCAAGGTCTTTCTTTCTGATCTCTTTACCGGCAGTGGCAAATTTAGCTACTGCGGCGGTCGGACTGGCTTTGGAAGCCTGACCACCGGTATTGGAGTATACTTCGGTATCCAGCACCAGCATGTTTACATCTTCGCCGGAAGCCAGCACGTGATCTAATCCGCCGTATCCGATATCATAGGCCCAACCGTCGCCACCAATGATCCACATTGATTTCTTGATCAGATACTGTTCCAGTTCCATGATCTTCTTGGCAGTGTCGTCGGAGGCGTCTTTCAAAACTTCAACCACTTTGGCGGAAGCAGCTTTGGAAGCTTCGCCGTCATCTTTTGCAGCGATCCAGGCTTCGAAAGCTTCTTTTCTTACAGCGTCAGCACCGTTTTCAATGGCTTCCTTCATGAAGCGTTCTATACGTTCACGCATCTTACGAATACCGGTAGCCATACCAAATCCATATTCGGCATTGTCTTCAAACAGTGAGTTTGCCCAGGCCGGACCTTTCCCTTCAGCGTTGGTAGTATAAGGTGTTGCCGGAGCGGAACCGCCGTAGATGGAAGAACAACCGGTAGCATTGGCAATCATCATGCGATCACCGTAAAGCTGGGTTGCCGTTTTGATATAAGGTGTTTCACCGCAACCTGCACAAGCGCCGGAGAACTCAAACAAAGGCTGTGCAAACTGACTGTTCTTCATGTTGGAGAACTTGTCAACAGTACCATCCAACGTTTTGTCGGTAACATTTTTGATCAGGTAATCCCAGTTCGGCACTTCTTCCATTTGTGTGTCTGTAGGTTTCATGATCAGAGATTTTTCCTTGGAAGGACAGATATCAGCGCAGCTGCCGCAACCGGTACAATCCAAAACGCTCACCTGAAGTCTGTATTTCAGCGGGCTGAGTTTGCCCTTGGTCTCGAGCACCACCATGTCGTCCGGAGCATTCTTGGCTTCTTCTTCTGTCAGAAGGAAAGGACGGATACAAGCGTGAGGACAAACATAAGCACACTGGTTACACTGGATACAGTTATCCGGAACCCATTCCGGAACATCAACAGCCACACCGCGTTTTTCATATGCAGCTGTCCCGGCCGGGAACGTTCCGTCTTCCCTTCCTTCAAAAGCACTTACCGGCAACAGGTCGCCTTTCAGGTGTTCGATAGGACGAACTACTTCACGGATGAATGCGGGAACGTCTTCCTCCTCCTTAACCTGGGCACTCAGGTCAATCTTGGCCCAAGCTGCGGGAACTTTAATTTCAACAACATCCACACCGGCATCCACAGCCATGTAGTTCATTCTCACGATTTCTTCTCCCTTTCTTCCGTAAGTTTTATAGATGAAGTTCTTCATCTTTTCTACAGCTTCTTCGTAAGGAATAACACCGGCAACGTTAAAGAAAGCTGACTGCATGATGGTGTTGGTTCTGGAACCCAGTCCGATTTCAGCAGCAATCTTGGTGGCGTTGATGATGTAAAATTTAATGTGGTGGTCGGCCATGAATTTCTTCATGTCGTCCGGTAAACGTCTTTTGGTTTCTTCTTCATCCCAGATACTGTTCAACAGGAACGTACCACCCTCTTTCATGCCTTCCAGCATGTCATATTTGTCCAGGTAAGCCGGAACGTGGCACGCCACGAAGTCAGGGGTTTTTACTGTATAGGTGGAATGGATCGGGTCATCCCCAAAACGCAGGTGCGAGATGGTAATACCGCCGGATTTTTTGGAATCGTAAGCGAAATAGGCCTGCGCATACTTGTCGGTGGATTCACCGATAATTTTGATGGAGTTTTTGTTGGCCCCCACCGTACCGTCCGCACCCAGACCGTAGAATTTGGCTTCGAATGTGCCTTTTCCGCTGATGCTGATCTCGGGAAGAATCGGCAGAGAGGTGAACGTCAAATCGTCAACAATACCCAGTGTAAAGTGATTCTTGGGTTCCGGTTGTTTCAGGTTGTTGAACACGGAAACAATCTGTGCCGGGGTGGTGTCTTTGGAGCTCAGTCCATAACGGCCGCCAACAATGACAGGTTGTTTTTCTTCTGCATAGAAAGCTTCACAAACATCGAGATACAAAGGCTCGCCGTTGGCGCCGGGTTCTTTGGTGCGATCCAGAACGCCGATGGTTTTTACCGTTTTCGGCATGGCTTTCATCAGGTATTTCAATGAGAAAGGTCTGTACAGATGTACAGCGATGAAACCGACTTTTTCACCTTTGGCGGTCAGGTAATCTACCGTTTCGCGGATGGTTTCAGTTACAGAACCCATGGCAATGATGATGTGTTCTGCATCCTGGGCACCGTAATAAGTGAAAGGATGATATTCACGTCCGGTAAGCTTGGTAATTTCCTGCATATATTCCTCAACCAAATCAGGAATCGGTGTGTAAAATCGGTTAGCAGCTTCACGGGCCTGGAAGTAAATATCAGGGTTTTCAGCGGTACCCCTGGTAACAGGATGTTCCGGATTCAGCGCGTTATCCCTGAATTTTTTCAGATCTTCCCATGGAAATAAATGATTCAGATCTTCATGCTTGAAGTATTCCACTTTCTGGATTTCATGAGAAGTTCTGAAGCCATCAAAGAAATGAAGGAAAGGAATTCTCGACCTCAGCGATACGAAATGTGCAATGGAACCAATATCCATAATTTCCTGCACACTGCCGGTAGCCAGCATCGCAAAACCGGTATTGCGGCAAGCCATCACGTCACTATGATCGCCAAAGATGGAGAGTGCTTGTGCGGCAAGGCTTCTGGCACTAACATGGAAAACTGCCGGCAACAACTCGCCCGAAATTTTGTACATGTTCGGGATCATCAGTAACAATCCCTGGGAAGCAGTAAAGGTGGTCGTCAGCACACCGGATTGCAATGACCCGTGGACCGCACCAGAAGCACCGCCTTCTGACTGCATTTCAACAACTTTTACTGTTTCCCCGAAAGTATTTTTTTGACCGAAAGCTGCCCACTGGTCAACATATTCGGCCATAGTAGACGAAGGTGTAATGGGATAAATCGCAGCAACCTCACTGAACATGTATGCTACGTGGGCTGCAGCGTAATTCCCGTCACATGTGATAAATTTTTTCTTTCCTTTCATCGTATAGGATTTTATTTAAATATATAGAATACATTTTGTTGCCGGAGTTTGGATAGGATCAAAACGCAACGGCAACCATTGTTTTCTACTGATTATTAATAATTTACAATACTTTTAAGAACGCCTTTTTTGTAGATGCAAAAGTACATATTTTATCGAGTTAGATATTTTTTAAAGCCACGAATAGGTATGCAAATGCTTAATTTAAAACGAATTTAGATTAAATCGATTGCGGAGGATAAATACACTAAAATTAACTATTCTGAAACAGGCTTTTCAAAAAAGAATATTATCTTCGCAACAAAAATCCGTAGACATGGAAATGAAGACAAAATATCTGGGTTTAGAGTTAAAAAACCCGCTCATTGTTGGGGCAAGTAATCTTGTTACCGATGTTAAAATGTTACAGAAACTTGAAAAAGCAGGAGCCGCTGCCGTTGTTTATAAATCGCTTTTTGAGGAACAAATTAACCTGGAAAATTTGGATTTGAATGAAAGGCTAACCCAGTATGATGAGCGTCATGCCGAGATGACCAGTATTTTCCCTCACGACATGTATGAAGCCAGTCCCGACGAATTTCTGATGCACTTCAAAGAAGCCAGGGAAGCTTTGAACATTCCTTTGATCGCCAGTCTGAATGCCGTGGACGATGATGTTTGGTACGACTGGGCTAAGAAACTGGAAGAAGCCGGTGCTGATGCACTCGAACTCAATTTCTACAGCAATCCGCACGAATTCGACATGGAAGGCCGTGCCATTATCAGCGAAGAACTTGACGTGATTGAAGGCGTAAAAAAAGCCGTAAAAATTCCTGTCAGTGTTAAGCTAAGTTCATTCTACACCAATCCGTTGTATGTTTTCAGGGAAATGGACAAGAAGGGTGTCAACGGTCTGGTTTTGTTCAACCGCCTGTTCCAGCCTGATATAAATATTGAAACTGAAAAGATGCACTTCCCTTACAACCTGAGCACTTCGCAGGACAACCGCCTGCCGCAGCGTTATGCCGGAATGCTCTATGGCAATATCAATGCCGACGTTTGTGCCAACACGGGCATTTTCTCAGGAGAAGATGTGATCAAAATGATCCTCGTAGGTGCTGACGCCGTGCAGCTTGTAAGCACCATTTACAAGAACGGACCGCAGCAGATCACCAAGATTCTGGAAGAAATGGAAATCTGGATGGCTAATAAACAGTACGGCAACCTGGATGACTTCCGAGGTTTGCTGTCCATGAAAAATGTCCGCGATCCTTTTGCCTACCACAGGGCACAGTATGTTGATATATTAATGAAATCTGCAGAGATCTTCAAACAATATCCTGTGATATAAACAGTATCTGAAAAAATAACGATCCAAAAGGCTGCTCAATGAGTAGCCTTTTTTGTTTTCGAACGCATTTCCGTCTGCAAAAAACTTCGAGAAAATCCCTAAGTAATCTACTAAATTTCATACGGGAAACCCGCAATTTTAGTGCAACTGTTTCTCAAAAGCCTCGTTTTTACTTACTTTCGATGTTGTCTTTAATCACATATCATTAACCTAAAAATCAAAATAATGGCAAACTACGAACAACAGGTAAACGACTTTATGGCAAAAGTCATAGCAAAAAACCCGGGAGAGGTTGAATTTCATCAAGCAGTTCATGAAGTAGTAGAATCTTTAATCCCTTTCATTAATGAGAATCCTCAGTACAGGGAAGCAAAGATTCTGGAACGCATGGTTGAACCGGAAAGGGTAGTTATGTTTCGTGTTCCGTGGTTGGATGACAAAGGAGCCATCCAGATCAACCGTGGATACAGGATAGAGATGAACAGTGCCATCGGCCCTTACAAGGGCGGATTGCGGTTCCACCCCACGGTAAACCTTGGTGTTTTGAAGTTCCTGGCCTTTGAACAGGTATTAAAAAATTCATTGACCACACTTCCCATGGGAGGAGGAAAAGGAGGCTCCGATTTCGATCCTAAAGGAAAATCCGACAATGAAGTAATGCGTTTCTGCCAAAGTTTTATGACCGAATTGCAAAGGCACATAGGCCCTAACACCGACGTCCCTGCGGGTGATATTGGGGTAGGCGGCCGTGAAATCGGTTTCCTCTACGGACAATACAAAAGGCTCAAAAATGAATTCACCGGTGTACTGACAGGAAAAGGACTGGAATGGGGTGGTTCATTAATTCGTCCGGAAGCTACCGGTTACGGAGCCACCTATTTTGCCGACGAGATGCTGGCCACCCGGGGCGAGTCCTTCAAGGGAAAGATCGTTGCCATTTCCGGTTCAGGAAATGTGGCCCAGTATGCCACTGAAAAGGTAACCCAACTGGGCGGAAAAGTTGTCACACTCTCCGACTCCTCAGGTTACATCTACGATCCGGCAGGTATCGATACTGACAAGCTGGCTTATGTGATGCACCTGAAAAATGTGAAGCGCGGCCGCATCAAAGACTATGCAGATAAATACAAAGTAGAATATGTTCAGGGCAAACGTCCATGGGGTGTTAAATGTGATGTCGCCATGCCGTGTGCTACCCAGAACGAAGTTAACGAGGAAGAAGCCAAAACCCTGGTTTCCAATGGATGCTTCGTGATCAGTGAAGGCGCCAACATGCCTTCTACCCCGGAAGCCATCCTCGTATTCGAAAAACATAAGATCCTCTATGCCCCGGGAAAAGCCGCAAATGCCGGTGGTGTTGCTGTTTCCGGCCTCGAAATGAGCCAGAATTCCATGCGGATGAGCTGGACTCGTGAAGAGGTGGATGAGAGATTGCATCAAATCATGAGAGACATTCATAGTGCTTGTGTGAAATACGGTAAACAAGGAAACTATATTGATTATGTAAAAGGTGCCAATATCGGGGGTTTCGTAAAAGTTGCCGATGCCATGCTGGCACAAGGTGTTGTGTAAAGAATCAGATTTACAGCTTATCAGTAAAGAGGCTGTCCGCCTGAGGCGGACAGCCTTCTTTTTTGTTGAAGCGGTTCTTTCATAATTTCATGAAAATTTCACGGAAACAAGGATTTCACATCGTGCAACACTGGCCCTACCTAAAAATATTCGATCTATTTAAAATCGATACAAATAATAATTGTACTTTTGCTTAAAATTTAAGATCATGGTCATTGAAAATAATACTGTAGCCCATGTGGCTTATAAGATATACATAAACGGTCCGGAAGGTGAAATGGTGGAATCGGTGGAGGAACAAGCCCCGAGAGAAATCCTGCTTGGAAGTGATCATTTGATCAGCGGATTCGAAAACGGACTGCTGGGGAAAGGAGTTGGTGAATTTTCTTTTAAGATTGAACCTGAAGACGCATTCGGCCCCGTTTTTTCAGAGCTGAAAGTGCCCGTTCCTAAAACGGCTTTCATGGATCAGGGTTCGTTACGCAGCGATTTGCTGTATGTGAACAACACCATCAACATGCTGGATCAGAATGGCAGACAGCTTCGCGGCGTTATTATGGAAATTGGTGATGAAAGCGTGCTCATGGATTTCAACCATCCCTTTGCTGGAAAAGACTTATTTGTTACCGGCAATATTCTTTCCATCCGTACAGCCAATGAATACGATCTGGCTGCTCATACCAGCGGATGCGGATGTGGTTCCGGCTCATGTGGCTGCGGAAGTCATCATCACGAACATGCGGAAGCTGATTCCTGTTGCTCGGAACATGGTGAAGAGGGCTGCGAAACCTGCGGAACACCGTCGCAAAAACAACAGCAGAGCGTTATGTCACGCTAATTACTTCACAAAAATATAACTATTCCAATTGATGGAAGGAGATCTGCAGGTTACCTGTAGATCTTCATTTTATCCAGCGCATCCTGGTATTTCTTGGCATTTAACATATGCTGGATGCTGTTCTTTGAAAAAACATGACTTCCGGAAAGATCGTCTTTTGCACAGAAATACATGTAATCTGTTTTTGCCGGATTTAGTACAGCTTCTACCGAAGAAATGGAAGGCATACAAATCGGTCCAGGAGGCAATCCCCTGTGGATGTATGTATTATATGGAGAATCCACTTTTTTCTGGACATTCAGTACACGGTGAATCGAATAATCTCTCAATGCAAAGATCACTGTCGGATCTGCCTGCAAACGCCACCCCATATTCAGGCGGTTTAGATAAACGGAAGCGATTTCCGGTTTTTCTGCATTATCGTTGGTTTCTTTCTGAACAATAGAAGCCAATACCACAACCTGTTCCGGGCTCAATCCCTGAGCTTTAGCCAGTTTTCTTCTTTCAGGATTCCAGAATTTCAGATATTCCTGATACATGCGTTCCACAAATTCCTTGGTGGTGATGGTCCAATAAACCTGATAGGTGTTGGGAATAAAGATGACCGGAATGGTATATTCGTTCAGTCCCATCTTGGCAATGTAAGCACTGTCAGTTAAAAGCTGTACCAGCGATGCCGAATCAGGTTCAATCTGCCTGCCTATTTTTCCCGCGAGATCATAGATATTTCTCACGTTGTTAAAGGTCACTTTGACAGGGCTTTGTTTCCCTGAGCGCAACAGATTAATCAGCTGGTTGTTACTCCATCCGTTATAAATGATATAATGTCCCGGTTTGATCAGCTTGGGCAATTTTTTCTGCCCGGCCCACCATTCAAAGCTTTTCCTGTGGATAATCAGTCCCCTGGAATAAAAATCGTGCTTCAATTCAGCAAAAGTCGTACCCGATGGAATGTTGATGCCCACGGGTTTTCCGTTGGGAGTCCAGATATTGGGCTCACTTACAACTTCATACAAAAGGTAACCGGCTCCCAATGCCGCCAAAATCAACAAAAGTAGAATCCGCGTCGTCCATTTCCTAAAGGGATTTTTCTTTTTCTTTCCTTGTGAATATTGCGAATAATAATAAGCCATAGTGTTCCTTAGGTTTTGATTAAATTTGTTTTTCTATCTAACGTAAAATTAATGCACATTAATATACTGAAGTTGATATTCTCCCATCCAACCGCCATTTTTTGCATTCCAGTCGCGTTTTAATCCCACAACAACAAATCCCCGTTTTTGAAACAATTCCATACTGGCTTTGTTGTCCTCTTCCACATTACAATAAAGCTGATGCAAATTTAAATGATTAAAGGCATAATCCACCAATAAATCCAGAGCAGACCCCGCCAGGCCCTTTCCCCGATACGGTTCTATCAGTACGATCCCGATACCGGCCCGCCGATTTTGCAGATCCAGGTCGAACAAATCGATGGTTCCGATGGTCTGAGAATCCGCCAGATGCTCAATCACAAACCGAACCTGCCTGGAAACGGCAATATCCTGCTTGTCGACCAAAAAAACATATTGTTCCAGGTCGTATCGGGAATAGGGGACCGAGGTTTGGGTAACATGCCAGAGCACGGAATCATTCTCCAGATCAAAGAGAAAATCCACGTCCCCCGGCTCTATGGCTCTTAACTTTATGATTTCATTTTTAAGCATCATCATGCAAATTTCATCATTTCCGGTCACAAAATGTTCGTTTTTCAAAATTTTTTCGTCCTAAAACCGAAATTCCTAAGAAAACTTAAGCGTAAAAATAATTTCTGCAAGGCATGATTTTTGCTGAAATGTTTAGTCGGGTTCTCTGAAAATTTTTGTATCTTTACAGAAAACCCGGTATTTGTTCTTAAAAAAATGTGAACAAGATTTTTTTAGGATAAATGCGAGTAATTTATTGAATATTAATCATAAAAAAATTAAGCCATGAGTGACCGTTGTTCAAATTCAGGATTTGCCTTTTTCTCAGGCATCGTTTTAGGTGCAGCCATTGGCGGCCTTATCGGACTTTTATACGCTCCTGAACCAGGAGAAGAAACCCGCAAGAAAGTTACAGAAAAGACCAAGGAAATTTCAGATGACCTGCTGGATCGCTTTGACGATCTGAAAGACAACGTTTCTGAAATTCTGGACGAAGTAAAAAAGACGGGCAATCAGGTGATTGCAGACGTTAAAAAACCGTTGAAGAAGAGCTAATTCCAATTCCGGATAATGTATTGATGCACTACGTGGAGGCATCCTCCATGTAGTGGAATTCTTTTGGGATGAACTCTCTTTAAAAGTAAAGGCATGGAACAGCAGAATGATATCAAGGAATCGTTGAAATCTACGATTGACGAAATCAAAAAGTATTTTGATCTTCAGTTGGAGTACAACAAAGTACTTACGCGGAAAAAGACCACCGAAATAACCGGCAAGCTGATTTTGAGTATTCTGCTTCTCGGAGCTTTTGTCTTTGTCACCCTCTTTCTTTCGCTGGCCTTTGTCAATTGGTATGCTTCCGAAATCGGTACCCGTACCCAGGGGTTCCTCATCGTAACTTTGATTTATCTTTTCCTGGCACTCCTTCTGTATGCCTTCAGGGAAACGTTAATCTTCTCTCCACTCAGAAGGTTTTTCATCAAGAACTTCTCCAGTGTGGATGAAAAAGAATTCTTTGCAGGACGTACTTATGCCGATGCCCGGTCAACGGAAAAATACATCGGATTTCTGGAAAAACAGAATAAGAAGCAAGAGCATATTCTTCAGGAAAAACTGAAAGATGTAGAAGAGCATCTGAACTGGGTGAACATCACCAAGAATGCCGTTTCCTCTTTTTTCCAGTCTGTTTCGGCTTTTACAACCATGTTCAGAGCTGCTTACAAATTCGGACGGCACATTGCAGAAAAACGCCGCAGGAAAAAATTGAAAGAAAGAAATTAAAAAAACGGGGCTTTCGGCCCCGTTTTTTTTATCTCCAAACCACATCAATTTATGAGAAATCAGATCGTCATAATATCTTTTTCTTTGGCAAGAAACAGATCATCCGCCTTTTGGATGTAACGATCCGTTATTTTCTGTATTTCGTCTGTAAGCCTTTTTACCTCATCTTCCGGAAGGCCGTCTTTTTCAAGTTGTTTGGCTTCGTCATTGGCAATGCGGCGGGCATTTCTGACTCCCACCTTGCTTTCTTCGTTGATATGTTTTGCTCTTTTCACAAGCTCAATACGCCTTTCTTCGGTCAACGGCGGGACTATGATGCGGAGCTGTGTTCCCTCATTGGTGGGATTGAAACCCAGGTTAGCAGCCATAATCGCCTTTTCAATATCCTGCAGGGTATTCTTGTCAAACGGCTGGATCACGATAGAATGCGGATCCGGTGTATTGATACTGGAAGTCTGCTCAATGGGGGTCGGAACGCCATAATAATCCACCCTTAAACCGGAAAGCATCACCGGACTGGCCTTTCCAGCCCTGATTTTTTGAAGTTCTATCTCCAGATGGTGAAGCGCATGTTTCATATTTTCTTCAGCACCTTCCAGAACTATAACAGCATCGTCGCTCATAACGGTAATTTATTTTTTAAGCTACAAATTTAATAATTCTATCCAATTGCCAAGAACCCCCTATTTTTTATCATTTTTTAAATCGCTCTTTCCGAATTCTACTGACTGTTCCATCACGCTTCAAAGCTTTCAAAACAACCTTATAAATTATTGTAAATCATATTATTATAACTTTTCATAAAAATGAAAAGAATTGCTATCTTTGTTCAAAACATTGCATCATGGAAGAAGGTTTGGTAGTATGGTTTCAGGAAGCTTCTATTTTTCAAAAGAATAAGCTGGTTTTATCGGATGTAAACCTGAAGTTGGAACGCGGTGAGTTTGTTTATCTGATCGGCAAAACCGGAAGCGGAAAATCCAGCCTGCTGCAGACTATTTATGCCGGCATCCCCGCCAGCGGCGAAGTCGCCTCCGTGTGTGGCTATGACCTAAAAACCATCAAGAAAAGACAGGTCCCGTTTTTACGCAGAAAGCTGGGCATCGTTTTTCAGGACTACCAGCTGTTGAGCGACCGGTCGGTTCAGGAAAACCTGAGATTCGTCCTGAAAGCAACGGGATGGAAAGACAAAGGTGCTATCTCGGAGAGGATCATGGAAGTCCTTTCTGAAGTAGGGCTGATTGCCAAACTCAACACCATGCCGCACCAGCTCTCAGGTGGAGAGCAACAACGGGTTGCCATCGCACGCGCCATTCTGAACAAACCCGAGCTGGTGCTTGCCGACGAGCCTACCGGCAACCTCGACCCTGCTACTTCCAACGAGGTGATGCGGATCCTGAATAAGATCTGCGAAAGCGGCACCGCTGTCTTAATGGCGACACACAATTACAATCTCATCCAGAAATTCCCGGGAAGGATCGAAAAATGTGGTGAGGGGACGGTAGTTCCGTCAGGAAATCATGAGAATTAGCTGTTTGGCATAATCGCCGTTGTTGTAAAAATCTCCCAGGACACTCTCCCTTTCGACTTTCATCTCAGGTGTAAACTCTTCCTTGAGAAGACTCACAATGCGCTTTCTCATCTTTTCAGGATCATTCTCAACAATACACAGGGAATCCAACCTGCTACCACTCAGCATTTGATCGTTCACCAGACAAAAACGTCCGTTATAAAGGCTATTCAGAAGCTTCAGTTTCAGCCCTGTGGATTGAAAAGTTACGGCGATGTTAATGTGGGCATTTTTGATCAATACAGCCAGTGTATCAACGTCAGGACTGGCAACAAGTTTTGCACCCGGCGATTGCCGGACCAGATTCACGAGATAAGGAGGTGGATCGGAACCTGCAATCACAAACGACACATTGAGTCCGTCAAACACAGACTTCAGCAGGAACCGCGCAGCATTGGCATTTTCAGGAACCGACAACTTCCCATGATACAAAACATAACTTCCCTTTCCGGGAAGACTCTCCACTCTTTGATGCGGATGAAACGCTGGAATCAGTGCCACATTATTGAATTTTCCCGAAAAATAGCGGTAATCATTCGATGAGATGGCCAGTACCCGATGGGCTTTCGACAGGATTTTTTCAAATCGCGCCAGTTTAAGCGACTCGTTGTAAAAGAAATATTTTTTGAACGGATCGTTTTCCGCACGCGAGAGGTTCAGGTAATAATCATGTTCGATGTTGTGCGCCCGGACCAGCATTTTCCTGCCTTTTAATCTTCTATCCTTTAGCAGAATCGCTGTATGCAGGCCTTCCATCAGGATGGGATGATCATCATTGAGCAGATTGTTAACCAGCGCTTCTGAAGTCCGCGTACTGACGATATAGGGCAGGCTCTTAAAAAGATGTGTTTTAGAAACATCACGTTTGTAATAATAAACCTTGAAAAAAGTTTTCTCCAGCGCCTCCACCCTGCCCCGTCCATACTCAAAACAGTGCAAATGAACTTTCACGCCCTGCCGGGCAAGTTCCAGAGCCTTGTAATATACATCGATCACGCCCCCGTAATCCGCAGGCAACGGAACGTCAAACGAAATGATATGTAAATGAATATCAGGCATACGCTTGTAAGACCTTTTTGATTGCTTCTGACTCCTTTTCCCAATTCAACGTTTCACGGGCTGTTTTGGTATTTGCGCGCCAGGTTTTTAGTTGTCCGGGATGACTGAAGATCTCCGTCAGTGTCTCCGCAATTTGCAACGGATTGTGCCCGGCAATAAAAGTGCCAACCTGGCACTTTTCTATCAACTTCCTCACTTCCTCCAGGTCTGACGCCAGAACAGGAATCCCTGCATGAATATAGTCAAAAATTTTGTTGGGCAGGCTGTATCTGTAGTTTACACTGGTGTCCTTATCCAGCGAAAGCCCAAGGTCGGCAGCAGCCGTGTATTCCATCAAGGTATCGTAAGGAAGCCTCGGTTTGAAAAGGATCTTTTTTTCAAGATTCAGATCTTTCGTTTTCCGTTTCAGAATATCTATCACATCGCCGCCACCTATGATCAGCAAGAGCAGGGTGTCCGGCACAAACTGCATGGCTTCAACCATCTCTTCAGCACCACGCTGAACATTAATGCCAGCTCCTTGCAAAATGAGGATCTTTTTGTCTTCCGGTAGTCCAAGTGCTGCTCTGTCTGCCCTCTTTTTCAGCACCCTTTTTTCGGGCACATTTCGGACGACTTCAGGAAGAAAGCCATACTCCGATTCATAAAGTCCGGCGATAGAATCACTGACCGTGAAGACATGTTTCAGATGCGGAAAAATCGACCGCTCCACCCGTTTCCAGATACTTCTTTTCAGCGGATGGTTTTCCAGTTCCGGCACGCCGGTAAAATATTCATGGCTATCATAAACCAGAGGTACGCCCTTTATTTTGGAGATGAGATAATTCGGCAAAAGCGTATCCAGATCATTGGACCAGAGAACATCTGCGTGATGAGAAAACAATAAAATAAAAAGCCGGATTTGATATTCCAGATAAAAAAGCGGCCCTTTTTCAAAAATCAGTCTCATCCTCCTGACAACATAGGGTCTTACGTCCATGTCCGGGCTGTTTCGCAAACGCCGGCCCGCGAGCAGAATTTCAAAACCCATAGTGTTGAGCGTGTTGCAGACTTTCCGGACCCTTTGGTCGGTAACTAAGTCGTTGATAACAGAAACAATTACTCTTTTTGCCAATGGAATATTACGGTTTTGTTAATGATTTTTGGGCCTGAGCTACTTTTATCAAATTCAAGGCTATCGCAAATTTAGAAGATAATACACAATGAACCTGATAAAAAGCCATTTATTTCACACCGAAAGGCATTCCTGCGTCTTTTAGCGGGTCATTCAAAAAAAACAATGCCGGTTTCCTTATTGAATCTTGCTATATTTGCCCACAAATCAAACAGTAAATTCAAGGATGAAAAAGTTTTACAGGGTACTGGCTTATGCACTGCCATATTGGAGTTCTGCGTTTCTAAATTTTATCTCCAATGCCCTCACCATCGTCTTCTCGCTGTTCTCTTTCGCCCTGTTGATCCCGTTTCTGAATCTGCTGTTCGGTGTTAACAAGCTGGTGACGGTTAAACCGGAGCTCCACCTGAGCACTCATTCCATGCTGGATTATCTGAGTTATTACATCAGCCAGATCATTATTCAACATGGAAAAATCGAGGCACTGGTCTTTATCTGCGGTGTCATTCTGGTCTCTTTTTTGCTGAGGAATCTCGGACGCTTTTTTGCCATGTTTTTTATGGCTTCCGTGCGGACCGGTGCCATACAGGGGATTCGCGACGACATCTATTCCAAACTCCTGGTGCTGCCGCTTTCCTTCTATTCCCAAAACAAAAAAGGGGATCTGATCTCACGAATCACCACAGATGTGCAGGAAGTGGAGTTCTCCATCATGAACTATCTCGAAATGTTTTTCCGCGACCCGCTGACTATTGTCGCCTACCTGGCTTTTATGATCAGCATGAGCTTCAAGCTGACGCTGTTTGTACTGGCGGTTTTGCCCATCACCGGTCTGATCATCGGATGGATCGGCAAAAGCCTGAAACGGCAATCGAAAGACGTTCAGAACCGGTTTGCCCTGCTGCTGTCTATGATCGAAGAGACGATCGGCGGATTAAGGATCATCAAAGGTTTTAATGCCATCCCCTATTTTGACAAGAAATTCAGAACCGACAACCATGAATACCGCCGCAGGCTGAACAACGTGTATCGCCGACGCGATTCTTCCTCACCGTTGAGCGAATTCCTTTCTTCATTGGTGATCGTGATCGTACTCTGGTTTGGCGGTCAGATGGTGCTGGCGCCGCATCCGCAGATCAAGGCTGCCGACTTCATTACCTACATTGTAGTCTTCTCGCAGATTATTCCTCCTGCCAAGTCCATCACGCAAAGCTACTACAGCATCCAAAAAGGGATCGCTTCCGCAGAAAGGATTTTCGAAGTGTTGGATGCACAGGAAGTGATCAAGGAAAAACCCAATGCCAGTACCGTCAAAGGCTTCAATCACGAAATTGTCTTCGATCATGTCAACTTCAAATATGAGAGCGACTGGGTTCTGAAGGATATTAATCTGCAGATCCCCAAAGGGAAAATTATCGCCATTGTCGGTGAATCGGGGGGAGGAAAGTCTACCATTGTCGATCTGCTGCCGCGTTTTTACGATGTAACGGAAGGGCAGATACTGTTGGATAATCAGGACATCCGAGATTACAAAATCGATGACCTCCGGGGATTGATGGGGATCGTTTCACAGGAAAGCGTATTGTTTAACGACACTGTGTTCAACAACATTGCTTTCGGGCTGACGAACGTGAGCGAAGAAGCCGTAATCGAAGCCGCCAAAATTGCCAATGCCCACGACTTTATCCAGAATATGGAAGAAGGTTATCAAACAAACATCGGCGACCGCGGGGTAAAGCTTTCGGGCGGACAGCGACAGCGCATCAGCATTGCACGCGCCGTACTGGCCAACCCGGACATCCTGATCCTTGATGAAGCCACTTCTTCGCTGGACACCGAATCGGAAAGACTCGTCCAGGATGCCCTTTCTAAAATCATGAACAACCGTACCACGCTGGTGATTGCCCATAGGCTTTCCACCATCCAGCATGCCGACGAGATTGTCGTAATTCAAAAAGGCAAGATCATTGAGCGCGGAACCCATGGTGAGCTCATGGCCAAGAAAGGATTTTACAAAAAGCTTCAGGATATGCAGTCATTTGCCTAGGCAAAAGTGTCCAGGCAGTTGTTACCTGATTGAAATATTGTTCCATCTGAATTCTCTTTTTAAAAAATTTCATCTTTTTCTTTGGAATTAAAAATATTTTCTATATTTACAGACCAAACGGTCGGTACCATGAATGATGCACGAAAAAATATCCTCAGAACCTCCCTGATACTTTTTCTGAAGAAAAGCTACCGGGATGTGACCATGAAAGAGCTGGTTGAAACTACAGGACTTTCCAAAGGAGCTTTCTATCATTATTTTTCAAGCAAAGAAGCGTTGTTCAAGGAAATTGTTGCCTTGTTCCTTTCGATGGGTGCTGTAAACTATTCTGAATTCAGCAAAGTATCCCTGAAAACATTTTACGCACAATATATCAATTTCCTTAACAATTCGATGCAGGCGATGAATAAACTGGTATCCGGCTCTGATCTTGGCACGCCGGAATTCAACTTCTTTCTGATTATGTTTGAAGCAGCGACACGATTCCCTGAATTTCTTAAGATGGAACTAGATATGCATAAAAAGGATTTACAAGCCTGGGAAAGTATCATTGCCACGGCACGAAAGAACCGCGAGATCAAAAGCAAATCCTCCGACGAAGAAATTGCAAACCTTTTTCTTTACTGCACCGACGGCGTATTTCTTCGTTTCATCAACAACGACAATCCCAAAGCTTTTAAGGATTATTTGCGGAATGCATACGATACTATTTACAATAACCTGAAGCGTTAAAATTTTTTATCCGGATACAGACCAAACGGTCGGTTCTAGATTCACTTCTAACAATGATTATAAGTAATACGACACAAATGGAAGACATCATCACAACGGAAAACCTGACCAAAAGCTACAAGGATGTGATGGCGGTTTCTGAGATTTCCCTGAATGTCCGCAAGGGAGAGATCTACGGATTTCTGGGCCTGAACGGGGCCGGGAAAACAACCACAATCCGCATGCTGCTGGGGATGATCAAGCCGGACAAGGGGAAAGCATTTATCAAAGGTAAAAAAGTGCATCCCTGCAATACCGATTTGTGGAAAGACATCGGCTACCTGGTTGAAGTCCCTTACTCTTATCCGGCACTGACCGTACGCGAAAATCTGGAGATCATCCGCCAACTCAGGATGATAAAGGATAAAAAATCGGTTGCTTCGGTGATGGACAAGCTGAAGCTCACGCAATATGCCAACCGCAAAGCCAAAAATCTGTCGCTGGGAAATGCACAACGTTTGGGCCTGGCCAAGGCACTCCTCCACCATCCAAGCATTCTGATCCTCGATGAACCCGCCAACGGCCTGGACCCGGCCGGAATTATGGAAGTCAGGGAGATGTTGAAATCACTTTCCTCGAATTTCGGGGTGACGGTTTTTATCTCCAGCCATATTCTGGGAGAAATCTCCCGTCTGGCCACGCGCATCGGCATCATCCACAACGGAAATCTGATCCAGGAGATCGGCACCCCGGAGCTGGAACAACTTTGTCAGAAACGGTTGGTGGTCAACACCGGCAACAACGGTCGCGCGAAAGCAGTTCTTTCGGAAAAAGGCATCATGGCCCGGGAGACTTCCGACCGTTCGCTGGAAATACGTGACGAAGCCAGCATCAAAAATCCGGAAAATATTGCCACCCTGCTGGTAGAGCATCGGGTGCCGCCCACCTTATTAAATGTGGTGGAAGAAGACCTGGAGTCCTATTTTTTAAGAACCATCGGAATGAAAGGAGGAAATGATGCATAAGTTGCTGTCTGCCTTACGGGTTGAATATCTGAAGACCCGCAAATCGAAGATCGTGATGATCACGATTATTTTTTTCGCCTTCATTCCTATGATGATGGCGCTGATGATGTTTATCGCCGGGAATCCGGAAATTGCGTCAAAACTGGGATTGATCGGAACAAAATCCAGATTACTCGGAACCAACGACTGGATCGGTTACATGGCTTTGTTAAGCCAGTCGCTGGCCGCTATCGGCCTGATCGGTTCGGGGTTTGTCACCAGCTGGGTATTTGGCCGCGAGCACCTCGACCGCACCTTAAAAGATCTCCTGGCACTGCCGGTAAACCGGTCCTATATCGTGCTGGCAAAATACATCGTTATTTTCCTGTGGTGTATGCTGCTCTTCTTAATCCTTTATCTTGTGGGAGCGGCGTTCGGGTTTTTCATGAATATCCCCGGCTGGTCGTCACTCTTATTTTTAAATTTCACGCGTGGTTTTATCTTAACCGCACTGCTGACGCTGCTGCTCACCTCTCCGGTAGCCTGGCTGGCCGGTTACAGCCGGGGGATCATCGCTCCGCTGGGGTTTGTCATCCTGACGATGATCCTGGCGCAGTTTGTGGGGTTGATCGGCTTGGGGCCTTACTTCCCCTGGGCGATCCCCGGATTGTATTCCGTGGCGAACAATGCACCCGGTTTCCAG
>CAYWBO010000049.1:0-20909 GCA_964456625.1 uncultured Lentimicrobiaceae bacterium
TAAAAGCCCAGGTGGCGGAATTGGTAGACGCGCATGGTTGAGGGCCATGTTCCCGTTATGGGAGTGCAAGTTCGATTCTTGTTCTGGGCACAAGTAGAATGACAAAGAAGAAAAGTAAGTTTTGAAATTCTTACTCGATTTATTAACTTTGCAGCGTCATTTATCGAACGAAGTTCTTATGTTAAAATGCCCAAGTGGCGGAATTGGTAGACGCGCTACATTCAGGGTGTAGTGGCCGCATGGCCGTGTAGGTTCAAGTCCTATCTTGGGTACATCGATCCCCGTACTGAAAAGTGCGGGGATTTTTTTATGGATTCATAATCATCTTTTGAGCGATCGATACCAGTCCACGGTTTTCTGAAGTGCTGTTTCCAGATCTGTCTTTGGCTGATATCCAAAATGATCCTGGAGCTTTTGGATGCTGAAATGGTAATCTTTCCCTCCGTTGTTGATGCGGTAGGGCGTTAAAAATGGTTCTTTTTTGATTTTCAGAAACCGGTGCACGGCATAAAAACTTTGAGCCGCTAACATGGCAAGTCCGTAAGGCAGAGAAGTCTTCGGTAATTTCACCCCCAGTTTCCCGGCGAGCGCCGCATTGAATTCATGCCAGGTGATGTTTAGCCCCTCGGTCGCGATGTAAGCATTTCCGTCGGCTTTCGATTCCCCTGCCACCAGCAGAATGATGTCCACCAGGTTGTCAACAAAAACAGGACAGGTTTTGCTTTTCCCGCGGTTGATTTCCGCAAATTTGCCCGTCAGCAGGGCATCGATATATTTTGAGATGAAGGTGTGATCGTTTACGCCGAAAACATTACCAGGTTGTACTGCGGTGATTTCCATGGCTGTTTGTTTCCTGAATTCCCATAGCCATTGTTCTGCCAGATATTTGGTTTGAGCGTATGGGATCAGGTTTTTTGCAGGCGGAAATTCTTCGGTGACGTTTTGTTTTCCAAAGCCGTAAAAGGCCACCGTACTGATGTAGATCATCTGCTTTACATCCGCTTTGGAGGATGCCACGGCTACATTTTTTGTTCCCTGGAAGTTGACCTTCTCAAAAAGCGCATACGGGCCCCAGTCAGCTGCCAGTCCCGCTACATGAAAGACTTTATCCATCCCTTCCACGGCAGAAGGAAGTGTTTCGGGTTCCGTAATGTCGCCATAAACCAGTGTTACCGGAAGGTCTTTCAGGAAATCAAGATTGGAAGATCCCCGCACCAGCGCATGCACTTCATGACCTTCGTCAAGGAGCCGTTTGCACAAATTGCTCCCGATGAAGCCGTTGCTTCCCGTTACAAGTACTTTTGACATCAGTGATGAAATATGATAAAGTAATCGAGTAAAACACCGATGGAAGCATGGATCAGGAAAACATACCAGATGGATTTGCTGCGCAGGGCGATCATGCCAAACAAAATTCCTACGACGATGGCACCGATGATTTCACCCTCAGGCTTATCAATATGAACCAACGTGGAGGAAATGGTTTCTATGAGAATGGCATTGACAGCACCAAAACGGTCTTTTAAACCAAAAAGCAGAAATCCGCGGAAGAAAAACTCCCAGGCCACATAATAAAACAAAACGTAGGCGATCTCGTACATGGCAAAATGACTCGGGTCGGTGATCAGACTTTTCGCCAGCGGATATTCCACCCGCATACCCGGCATCTTCGAGGCAACATAGATCAACGGAACCACGATCAGCGGAATCCCGATGAGCCAGGTAAGACCATATTTGATGTCCCCGAGTCCCCAGCCAAAATCACGCATGGGCTTTTTCATGCCCAGCTTCATGTAAAGCAGCGGAAGAATGAACATCAGAACAAAGAAAACCCCGAATTGCCAGTAGCGCGCCGTCAGGTCTCCTCCGACCATGGTCTTGTAGGAAGGGAAATAGCTGTAAAAAAACTGAGGATACCCGTGATAGCGGTAAAGTGTCAGCAAAACCGGAGCACTCAGCAACAACACATAAATGTGAATGTCTTTTTTTTCGAAAGTGATTCCTTTAAACATTTTTGCTTTTTTGAAAGTATGGCGGCAGATTAAATTTCAAAGTTTTTTCGTAGATCCAGCCTCCCAGAACAAATGCCATGACCGTCCAGATAGCCCCTGCAATCATATCGGTTACGTAATGATATCGACAGTAAACCAGTGATATCCAGATACCGATCACTACCGGAGTAAAGATAACAAACATTTTTTTATTGTATTTGGCCATGAGGATGATGGTGGTCAGCGAAATGGCCGTATGAAGGCTGGGAAAAGCATCGAATTTGTTCGGCTCCAAAGTCCCGATCAGGTTGCGGATTGGATTTGCCAGAAAAATGCCTGTCAGATCTTTAGCCTGTAAACTGGCAATAGGTGCGTAAAGATGCGGCCCTCGGGCGGGAACGATGAAATAAATGATGTAGGCTCCGTAATAAACCATCAGATAAATAAAGACGCTCTTGTTAAACTGATGATCGGTTCCTTTCCGATAAAGATAAACCAGAATAAAAAGAGGAAAAGGAAAATAGAAGAAATAAAGCAGATACATCAAATCGGTCAACCAGGGTTTGAAAAAAGTTTCGATCCAGACGGTCGGATTCACCCCCAGTAAATAGAAATCCATTTGCGCCAGTTCTTTATCATAATCGTGCGGATTCAGAAAAGGCAGGATCATGTAAAAGCTTTCGAAAACCACAAAAAAGAAAAGCAGCGGATAGAAGTTAACAAATCCCCGGATGATCTTGTTGATGAGTTTCGATTCCTCTTTCTGGCTTCTTCGGTTTCGGATGGACACGGCAAGGATCACCAACAAGAGGGCAAGCGCCAGCGTCAGAAAGGGCCGCAATGAGTATGGGTTATGGGGCAAGGTAATGAGGGCAAAAACAAAAATAACGAAAAGAAACCCCAGATTAAGAATATCTATAATGCTGAGATTTCTTTTCTTTATGAACTTCATCATAGACTATTTGATGTTAAAAGTCTATCTGATAAATGCGATACCTTTTGTAGGGATCGGCGTCTATATTTTGTAAGATACGGTTCATCATGGTGTTATCTTCCAGAATCCAGCTGGCTTCCGTTTCTTTATATCCATGTTTTACAGCTGCATCGAAGCATTTGGCGTACATCACAGTGTCGATTCCTTTAAGTCTGTGACTTTCGATGAGGCCGAGTGTCAGAACCCTTCCCCGGGTGACTTTTTTCTTGAAACCAATCAGTTTGATGAAGTTAAAGGGAAACAAGTTTCCGCTTTTTATTTTCTTGACAATTTGGTTTAAGTCGGGTAAAATGGCGATAAAAGCCACCGGATTTCCTTTGTCTTCGGCAATATATACGAAATCCGGCGAGGTAAACATCTTGAGTTCAGTTGCCAGGGCCTTGAATTCATCATCATCCATCGGGATAAAACCCCAGTTCTTTTCCCAGGCTTTATTGTAAATGTACTGAAGCTTGGGCGCTTCTTCCTTGATCTTCTTGAAATTGACCTGACGTACGATGATGTCCTCTTTTTTCAGCCTTTCTTCGATGGTGTCCGCCAGTTTTTTATATCGTTGAGGGAAATTTTTTACCTGTATCTGATAGGAAAAAAGATCCATCCTTTTTCTGAATCCCGCGGCTTTGATCAGATCATCATAATACGGATAATTATGTGTCATCATGATATACGGCGGGGTGTCGAACCCTTCCACCAGGGTGCCGCAGGTATCGTTGGTTGTAGGATTCATGGGCCCGTAAGCACCATCTACTCCTTTTTCCTTCAACCATTTGGTCGCTGCATCAAATAAAGCACCGGAGACTTCCTTGTCATCAATGCAATCAAAAAAACCAAAAAAACCGTAATTTTCGTTCCAATGCTTGACGTAATTTTCATTGGTAATAGCTCCAATCCGGCCCACCACTTTCCCTTTGTCATTTATCGCAATAAAATAATCCGCATCGGCATGCTTAAAGACCAGATTCTTTTTCTTGTCTAATGTCTCCTTTTGCATGATCTTTAAATCCGGCACATACATTTCGTCCCCTGCGTAAAGGTCGTAGGGGACGTTAATGAATGATTTTAAATCACTCTTTGAGCTAACTTTTTTTATCTGAACCATTATTTTGATTTTAGAACGGTCAAATATATAAGGTTTTTCCGAAATTCATTAAATTTGCAAGCTTTATTTGAAAGAGCGCTGAACCTTTATCCATTTAATAATCTTATAATGAGTTATTTACAAAACAGGTCAAAGGCTTATACTGTCCCGCAAAAAGCCAAGGAAGCAGGGATGTACCCATATTTCAGGGTACTGGAATCGGGGCAAGATCCGGAAGTAGACATGTCCGGAAGGACAATTTTAATGTTTGGTTCTAATAGCTATTTGGGATTGACAAGTCACCCAAAAGTAAAGGAGGCTGCCATTGCCGCCATCAAAAAATATGGTACCGGAACGGCAGGCTCGCGTTTTTTAAATGGAACGCTGGATATCCACATTGAGTTGGAACGACGCCTTGCACGTTTTGTACACAAGGAGCAGGCTATTGCATTTGCTACCGGTTTTCAGTCGAATCTGGGAGCCATACCCACCGTGGTGGGACGTAACGATATCGCCATCATCGACGGTCAGTGCCATGCTTCCATTATCGATGCCACACGGCTTTCCTATGGAAAGATCCTGAAATATCGCCACAATGATATGGAGTCACTGGAAAAGGTGATGCGGAACCTGGGAACCAATGAAAATTCCGACGGACTTCGTATCATTATTACTGACGGGCTTTTCAGCATGGAAGGAGATATTGCGCATCTCGACAAGATTGTTGAGATTGCCAAAAGATACAACGCTTCTATTATGGTTGACGATGCCCATGGACTGGGCGTTTTGGGCGAAAAGGGCTCAGGAACATCGAACCATTTTGGCCTTGATGACGAAGTGGAGATGATTGTAGGTACCTTCAGCAAATCGCTGGCTTCTGTGGGTGGTTTTATTGCCGGAAGTAATGAACTGATCAATTATCTTCAGCACAATGCTCGTTCACTGATTTTCAGTGCCAGTTTGCCACCTGCCTCTGCTGCAAGCGTGTTGGCTGCTTTGGACATCATAGAAACCGAGCCGGAACACATCGAGAAACTCTGGAAAAACACACACCATGCCATCGATCATTTTAATGCCTTGAAGATGGATATCGGTGAATCGGAAACGCCTATCATCCCGGTATATATCCGAAACAACGAAAAATCATTCATGATATCGCAGATGTTGCTGGAAGAAGGTGTTTTTGTAAATCCGGTTATTTCACCGGCTGTTCCGCCGGAAGACTCACTGCTTCGTTTTTCGATCATGGCTACCCATACCTTCGATCAAATCGACCGGGCCGTTGAAAGCATTTATAAACTTGAGAAAAAGCTGGATATTCTCCATTAATCGTTAATGAAAACCCGTAAACAAATTAGGGACGAGTACAAACAAATGAAATTTAAAATTGGGGTGTTTCAAATCAGAAATACCGTCAATAATAAGATATTTGTTGAAAGCAGTACCGACCTTGTGGCTATCTGGAATAGGATTCGATTCCAGTTGAATGCAGGACTCCATCCGAATGCCGGATTGCAAAATGACTGGCAGGAGTTCGGCGTTGGGTGTTTTGTTTATGAGATCCTGAGTGAGATAAAACAGGACGACACAAAAACGATGGATTACAAGAAAGAAGCCAAACAGCTTGAAGAAATGTACCTTGAAGAATTGCAGCCTTTTGGAGACACTGGTTATCACACAAGAACGGCACGGTACCAAAATTCGGAAACGACATTTAATGCGCCCGCCCGGTTTCAAAGAACCCGGCCTGACTCATTTTTGTTTATGACAGATTCTATAATCTAAACCACGATTCTATTTGCCGGGTTTTATCTTCCTCACGGGAATGGTAGAACTCGTTTGTCAATGTATTATAACGATATTCTGTTGACCATTCTTTGTAGTTTTGGACAATTTCCCTGACGGCATGGATGATGGTATCTAGTTCTTCATCTGTCATGGTCGGGTGCAAAGAAACACGGATAAATCCTGGTTTCTTGGAATGATCGCCTTTGCTGATCATGTCCGTGATGCGGTGCGATTCTTCCGGACCGATTCCCAGCAAAATATGTCCATAGGTTCCGGCACAGGCACATCCACCCCGGACCTGGATCCCGAACCGGTCGTTCAGAAGCTTTACCACCAGGTTGTAATGCAGGTTGTCGATGTAAAAGGAAAAGATCCCCAGCCGGTCTTTTACGTGATCAGCTAAAATGTGCAGCCCCGGAATATCCGAAAACCCTTTGAAGGCCTTTTGCACCAGTTCATGTTCTCTTGCCAGGATGTTGTCGGTGCCCATTTGTTCCTTGACTTCAATGGCCATGGCAATGCGAATGGCTTGTAAAAAGCCTGGTGTACCGCCGTCTTCCCTGAGTTCGATATCATCAAAGTACATGTGCTCGCCCCAGGGATTGGTCCACTCAACGGTACCGCCACCCGGCTGATCGGGTACTTTACGATTGTACATGGCTTTGTTGAAGATCAGCACGCCGGAGCTTCCCGGGCCGCCCAGAAATTTATGAGGGGAAAAGAAGATGGCATCCAGCCGTTCCATTTCATTTTCAGGATGCATATCCATATCGATGTACGGTGCTGAAGCCGCAAAATCGACAAAGGCCAGTCCGCCGAATTCGTGCATGATGGCAGCCAGTTTCCGGTAAGGTGGGATTATCCCGGTAACATTGGAGCCTCCGGAAAAGGTCCCGATTTTCATCTTCCGGTCTTTGTATTTTTCAAGCTGTCTGACAAGTTCCTCAGGGTTTACCCGATTGTGTTCATCCGGTTGGAGCAATACCACTTCAGCATGAGTCTCAAGCCATGAGGTCTGATTGGAATGATGCTCAAGATGGGTCACAAAAACCACAGGTTTTTCCTTTTTGGGAACACACTTTCCGTCAACCAAAACGGCACAGTTTTTCAATCCCAGAATCCGCTGGAATTTGTTCACCACGCTTGTCATCCCCTGGCCGTAAGTAATGATTACATCATCCGGGCCGGCATTCACATGCTCCTTAATTTTCTTATGGGCATAGTGATAAGCTTTGGTCATCATGGTGCCGGTTTCCGTGGTCTCTGTATGAGTATTTCCTACATAAGGCCCTACGATTTGAGCTATTTTGTTTTCGATAGGGGCATACAAACGTCCGCTGGCCACCCAGTCGGCATAGATCATCCTTTTTACGCCATAAGGACTTTCAAAATATTGATTATATCCAATGATGTTTTTTCTGAATTTCTCAAAGTGCTTTTCCAACGGTTTCATACCACAAAGGGTTAAAGATTTTCACGCGATTGTCCATAAAAAAACAGCCTCTTCACAAGAGAAAAGGCTGTTTCATAATATCTAAAATAACAATGTGTTGTAGCAGCAACAGTCATATTTACAACAACATTTGTCCATTTTTCATGATTAAAATAAGGAACAAATATAAAATTTTTGTCGGGTTGAGCATCAAATGCTTCTAAATTTGGAATGTATTTAAAATAATGTTTTAGTGAGCCGGTTGTTTGGAAAGAAGGAGATGCTATTCCAGCCAGGGATCCATATCGGTATTAGGGTTGGCATAAATATCCGTATTCTGGTATCTTAAAATGGTTCTGACAAACTCCGCTTTAGTCAATGCGCGTTGATCTTTCGGATTGATTTCCAGTACCTTTTTGTAGTCATTGACGGCTTTCCCCAAATCGTTATTCTGAAAATACAATTCTGCCCGCGTATAATACAGATCAGCATCGTCAGGTTTTTCAGCAATGCATTGGTTTATTGCTTCTAAAGTATTGAGGCCCACATTTGCGTTTTCTTCCGGATGGTTATTTTTTTCTGCTTCCATAGCCCTTTTTTAATGCGTGCAAATATAGAGACAAATCAATTTCGTGTGAATGGCAGCAATTTCATGGCGACCGAAATATTAGTATTGAATGAATTTTGTTTTTCAAATTAAAGGATTGGATTTTCCGGCTAAGGTTTTTACGGATTTGTTACATAGTCGATATTTCAGCAAGGCGCAATACAAAGGTTTGATTTCTGTCTGAGCGCCACGGTTTTCAATGCCTAAGTGATTCCCCTAATTTTACGTGGAAAGCGGATTTAGTAGGGAATTCTTACAGGAAATCACTATCTTCGCAGACGGATTAAACTAAAAACCATAACCATGAATCAGACAAATATAGACTGGGCAAATTTGCCGTTCGGGTATTTTAAAACCGATTATAATGTAAGATGCTATTATCGCGACGGAAAATGGGGAGAACTTGAAGTAAGCACTTCCGAATATGTGCCTGTGCACATTGCAGCGACCGCTTTACATTATGGCCAGGAGGCTTTTGAGGGGATGAAGGCTTATCGGGGAAAGGATGGTAAGGTCAGGCTATTCAGATGGCAGGAAAATGCAAAAAGGATGCGCCGCTCAGCTTATGGGATTATGATGGCCGAAGTTCCGGAAGATCTTTTTTATAAAGCGATTGTGAAAGCGGTAGAGCTCAATGCGAGTTTTATCCCCCCTTACGGAACGGGTGCTACACTATACGTTCGTCCGCTGCTTATGGGAAGTGGTGCCCGTGTGGGGGTTAAACCCGCAGACGAATATCTTTTCATGGTTTTTGTAACTCCGGTAGGAGCTTATTTCAAAGAAGGTTTTAAACCTGTTTCCGTGCAGGTTGTTCGCGATATCGACAGGGCTGCGCCGCTGGGAACAGGAAAATTTAAAGTGGGTGGTAATTATGCTGCCAGTTTGCGTGCCGGCGAACGGGCACATTCTGAGGGTTTTGCTTCTGTATTGTTTCTGGATTCCCTGGAAAAGAAATACATCGATGAGGCAGGCCCGGCCAATTTCTTTGGAATTAAAGATAATACTTATGTGACACCCAAAAGCGATAGTATTTTGCCTTCCATCACCAATATGAGTCTCGAGCAGATTGCAAAAGATCTGGGCATGAAGGTGGAACGCAGAAGAGTCCCGTTTGAAGAACTGTCTACTTTTGAAGAAGTGGGTGCCTGCGGAACGGCTGCCATTATTTCCCCCATCAAGAAAATTATGGATAAAAGTACCGGAGAGACGTTCACCTATGGCGAAGAAGCCGGTCCTTTTTCTACGAAATTATATCATCAGTTAAGAGGTATTCAGGAAGGAACTGTGGAAGATGTTCACGGCTGGAATACCATTATCGAAGGAATTTAATGTAATTTCTCTTCTCAATAAAAAAGGCGCTTGAAAAAGCGCCTTTTTTGATGTGTGATGATGTCTTGATTTACGATGTGAGAGTGTTTAGCATAGGAGCATTAGTAATAGTTCCTTGAAATGTAAAGCCATTGGATTTTTGATCCTCTGTTGCTTTTGAATCTCTGAACCTTTGAGCTTTAATTAAAATGGCCAGAAATTATTGTCGTTCCAAATATCTTCTTTTAAATCTTCATTGAGTCTGTGAAGAAGGTGATGGTGGCCTCTTTCCCATTCCGCCAACATGGTGTAAACGGCTTTTTCCTGAAGGCTGGTAGCTTCTTTGGCCCTGGTAGCATACACTTCGATAGCTTTGTTCTCGAAATTGATGGCAGCAGAAATGGCAGCCGCTTCAAAGCTGGCGGCATCGATTTCCTTTTTGACCTGTTGTGTCAGGATATCATTGTTGCTGTCGTCGTGATGATGCACTTCAGGGGTAGTAAACTGATGGTCTTTTACATAACTCTGGGCCTGTTTTGTCAGAAACTCAATGTGTTCGTTTTCTTCTTCAGCCATGTCTTCGAAGATCTGCTTCACTGAGGGGCTCTGACTGTTCCGGGCAGCTTGCGTATAGAATGCTTTTCCCTGCCTTTCGAGCAGTAAAGCGGTCTTTAAAATTTCCAACGCTGTGTCTTTTTTTTCCATAATATTGTGTTTTGATTTTTCTCAAAGGTAGTAATTATCAATATAGATTATGAGTTAAATCTTTATAAATTAACGGCTCTTATTCCGAAAACAGGCAGTTTAGACACGATCCTGATAAAAGCGGTCAGAAAGTTTTCTTTTCATTTTTTCAAGTAAAAAAGATTGCGTAGGTTTGTTAATAAACGCACAATTTACTTCATTGGAAAACAAGTCAGAAATTTTTGAAGAACTACTGATACAACATGGCTTCGGAAAGATGCTTAAAATGAAAGCATTACCTGTTTCAGGTTCGAACCGGCAATATTTCCGTTTGCAGGTGGAAAAGCAGGGTTTTCAGAAGAATTACATGGGGGTATTTCACCCGGAATCAGGGGAGAACAAAGCTTTTTATTTTTTTACGGAGCACTTCCTGAAATCAGGTTTAAAGGTGCCTCCTGTCTATGCCCATACCGCAGACTACCGCTATTTTATCGTAAAAGACTTGGGCGACGAGACGTTGCTGAATATCCTTGAAAAAAAGAAGACTGAAAGTACCGATGAAGAGATTGAGTCGCTTTATAGACCGGTGATTGACGACCTGCTGGATTTTCAGTTGAAAGGAATTCAGGGTTTAAATTTGGAACATGCTTTCCCGGTTGCCGCTTTCTCGGAACAAGCGGTGAAATGGGATTTAAACTATTTTAAATACTATTTCGTGAAAAGCCACAATCTGGATTTTGATGAGCAAAAGCTGGAAGCTGATTTTGATGCTTTTACGCGTAGGATCATGTCTTCGGAAATGGCGTTTTTCAACTATCGTGATTTTCAGGCACGCAACATCATGCGGTTTGAAAATCAATGGTGGTATATCGATTTTCAGGGTGGCCGGAAGGGACCGCTGGCTTACGATCTGGTTTCGCTTTTGTACCAGGCAAAAGCCAATCTATCGGAACCCTTACGCAGCCGTTTGGTGGATTATTATCTGAAGAAACTGGAGGAAAGAATGCCGGGAAAAGCTGTTGAAGTCAAAGCGCATTTCTATGATTTTGTCTATTTCAGACTGATGCAGGTGATGGGCGCCTACGGGTTTCGCGGTCTTTTTGAAAGAAAGCCGCATTTTATCCAGAGCATCCCGCTGGCGATAGAAAGCCTTGCAAACCAGATAAAGATCCATCCGGTTCCTGAAGCGCTTGCAGAATTGAAAAATGTTTTCAGTCAGATTGTTACGTTAAAATCAGAATACAGGCCCCATGAAATTGACAAAGCTGTTTTAACGGTTTCCATTAACAGCTTTTCATATAAAAAATCTGGAATCCCTCGGGATTATACCGAAAACGGCGGTGGATTTGTGTTTGATTGCCGGGCACTGCCCAATCCCGGCAGGGTAGAGGAACTGATGAATTTCAACGGAAGGGAAAGACCCATCATTGCGTTTCTCGAAAAAGAGCCGGCTGTTTTAAGTTTTAAGAACGACATTTTTCATTTAATTGATCAGAGTGTGGACAATTATCGGGAAAGGAAATTCAGTCATTTACAAGTGAATTTCGGTTGCACGGGCGGAAAACACCGGTCCGTCTTTTTGGCGGAACAATTGGGAAAACATCTGGCGGATAGGGCAGGTGTAAAGGTTATTCTTCATCATAGGGAATTGGAATCGGGAATTGTATGAAGGCGATGATTCTGGCAGCGGGTTTGGGAACGCGTTTAGGCAGTCTGACAAAAGACAGGCCAAAAGCACTGGTGCCATTTGGAGGAAAACCCATGCTTGAGGGCCTGATCCTACGGTTGAAAGAACAGGGATTTGATAACTTGCTCATCAATGTGCATCATCATGCGGAACAGATCATGCAGTTTGTCGAAGAACACCAGGGCTTTGGCGTGAATATTCGTTTTTCACATGAAAAAGAGGCTTTGCTGGACACCGGAGGTGCCATTGCGTTTGCTAAAGATTTTTTCCGGGGAAATGAACCGGTTTTGGTTCACAATGTGGACGTATATTCAGATACCGATTTTAAGCAATTATTGAGCTTTCATAATCAGAAACAATCTCTGGCAACACTGGTAGTTCGTAAACGTGAATCAAGCCGGAAACTGCTTTTTGACCAGGAGATGAAATTAAAAGGCTGGGAAAATCTGAAAACGGGCGAAAAGAAATGGGTTGCAAATCCATACAATAATGCTGTTAGTATGGCATATAGCGGTATCTATATCGTGAGTCCTGGTTTTGCTGAAATGTTATTCCCCGGAAAGTATTCAATTATAGACGTTTGGTTGGAGATGGCATTTGGTTCTCTGATTTGTGGTTGGATAGACAATTACTCCCGCTGGTACGATCTGGGCAGTTCTGATCGGATCGAAAATGCTGAAAAGGGATTGTTTCATTGAAAAAACATAAAAAAATCCGGAAGCCTGAACTCCCGGATTTCTTTTTATAAAAACTTTTTTTACAAATGAATCACTTCTCCGTAAGCATCAGCCACGGCTTCCATGATGGCTTCTGACATCGTAGGATGCGGATGCACGGCATTGATGATTTCATGGCCGGTGGTTTCCAGCTTCCTGGCAACGACAACCTCGGCGATCATCTCGGTGACATTTTCACCGATCATGTGGCATCCCAGCCATTCGCCGTATTTGGCATCGAAGATCACTTTTACGAAACCGTCTTTCTTGCCGGCAGCGCTGGCTTTTCCGGAAGCACTGAAGGGGAATTTCCCTACTTTGATTTCATAACCGGCTTCTTTGGCGGCTTTTTCAGTCATGCCTACACTGGCCACTTCGGGGCTGGTGTAAGTACAAGCCGGAATATTGCCGTAATCCAGCGGTTCTGCATCCAGGCCGGCGATCTTTTCCACACAGGTAATCCCTTCGTGAGAAGCGGTATGTGCCAGAGCAGGTCCGTGCACGATATCGCCGATGGCGTAATATCCGGGGACACTGGTTTGATAGAAATCGTCAACGACAACTTTGCCTTTTTCGGCTTTAATGCCAACATCTTCCAGGCCGATGCCCTCAAGATTGGTGGTGATGCCCACAGCAGAAAGTACGATGTCAGCTTCAACATCCACCATACCTTTTTTCGTCTTGATGCTTACCTTGCAGGTTTTTCCTTTGGTATCAACTTTTTCCACGGATGAATCCAGCATGATGTTCATCTTGGCTTTTTTGAACGAACGTGCCAGTTGCTTGCTGACTTCTTCATCTTCCAGCGGAACCACATTGGGCAGGAATTCTACCAACGTGACTTCCACCCCCAGCGAATTGTAGAAATAGGCAAACTCTGAGCCGATGGCTCCGGAACCCACCACTACCATGCTTTTGGGAAGTTTTTCAAGTGTCAGGGCCTGACGATAACCGATGATTTTTTTGCCGTCCTGGGGCAGGTTAGGCAGTTCGCGCGAACGTGCTCCCGTGGCAATGATGATGTGATCGGCTTCATAATCTGTCTTTTTCCCGTTGGCGTCAGTCACTTCGACTTTCTTTCCGGGTTTCAGTTTTCCAAAGCCCTGAATCAGCTCGATTTTGTTTTTCTTGAACAGAAACTGAACGCCTTTGCTCATGCCGTCGGCTACTTCGCGACTTCTTTTCACCATCCCGGTAAGGTCCGCTGCCACGGAACCGTCGATCTTAACTCCATAATCGGCGGCATGCTGAGCATAGTTGAATACTTGTGCGCTTTTCAGTAATGCTTTGGTAGGAATACAACCCCAGTTCAGGCAGATACCGCCAATTTCGGCTTTCTCAATGACCGCAACTTTTTTACCCAGTTGCGATGCCCTGATGGCAGCCACATAACCTCCCGGGCCGCTTCCAAGTACTAATATTTCATATTTCATCTTCAGACTTTTAATATTATCTGCAAAAATAATATTTCGCTGGCTTTTGAGCCTTATTTTTCGCAAATAATTTTGTATGATTCTAAATAACGGATATAATTTACTGAAATTATTTGTAATTTAGTACTTTAAATTTTCACAATGGAATTCAGTAAGGCTAAAATCCGGGAAACGGCTTTCGCCGGAAGTTTTTACCCCGCTGATGAAAGCGCGGTGCTGGATATCTTGCGTGAATTTGACAAGAATTCCAAAGATCTGGTTGCCGATTTTTATCGGTCTTTTGATTTTAAAGGATTGCATGGGCTGATTGTGCCCCATGCCGGATGGGCTTATTCCGGGAAAACTGCGTTTCTGGCGTATCAGTTGCTGAAGGAGTGCAAGTGTCAGAAAATAGCACTGTTGGGGCCTTCGCACCGGCAGTTTTTTCAGGGGGCTTTCGCCGATGATCACGATTACTGGGAAACCCCCCTGGGAGATTGCGCCATTATAAAGGACCCTTATTTTGAAGTCAGCAATGAAATTCATTCCAGAGAGCATTCCCTGGAGGTGCAGATGCCTTTCATCCATTATTTCTCACCTTCTTCAATGGTTCTGCCACTGGTCGTGGGTGAGATAACGCGGAGCCTGGCCAGGGATTATGCTCAGCATCTGATTGAAGAACAGTATTTTGTGATCATCAGCTCCGATCTGAGCCATTATCATGTGCTGGAACAAGCCAGAAAAATTGACGCAAAAACCATTGAGTCCATCGAAGAAAGGGATGAAAGGAATATGGAAGCCTGTGGTATTAATCCATTGAGAATTGCCTTTTCCCTGATGCGGGAAAAAGGTCTTAAACCCAAGATGATCCATTATTCCACTTCTGCCGATGCCTTTGGGGATGCTGCTTCCGTCGTTGGATACGGGAGCTTTTGGTTTTAAACTTTCTATTTTTAATCCCCAATCATTCATTTGTCTTCAAAAGAGTTAACCTCATACGTTTGGTATGATGCCTTCAAATAATCTTCTGCATCCAGACCTGCCTTGCGTGCCAAATGCTTCAGAAAATCCTCAGGCCGGCTAATTTGTTCCCAGACCTGTGGCAGAAATGTGGCCCTGTAAATCCCAGC
This sequence comes from uncultured Lentimicrobiaceae bacterium, assembly GCA_964456625.1. Taxonomy (GTDB): domain Bacteria; phylum Bacteroidota; class Bacteroidia; order Bacteroidales; family F082; genus Sulfidibacterium. The sequence continues at coordinate 14,828 of CAYWBO010000049.1, forward strand.
CCGTAAAACCACACCTTGTCCCTGTATTAGCGAAAAAAGATCTTCTTTGTTTTCGAAAGTAACGGGTTGCGGTTTGGATAAAATGCTGATCTCTATGAGGGTGGTGGGCAGTTCTTTTTCCTCAAGCGGGGCGAAACGGCTGTCGTGGAAGGCAGCCATCATGCTGTTGCTGATAAGATTTTCCAGCAGCTTTTCGCCGCTCTGTGCTTCGATGGTACCGATACAGCCGCGCAACTGGCGTAAATCATTCTGTACGGTGTACAAGGTCACAAAGCAAGTCAGGTTTTGTTCCAGCACAGGAATTCCCAGGGCTGAATAACGTTCCATGAGTGTTTTTTCACATTCAGAAAGAGACACGTTTGATGAAAGCCCATGATTTTTCAGTCTTAAGTTTTCAAAACAAAACCGGATGGCATTGCGAGAGAGCAGCAGCAATTGCTTTTTTTCGAGCTCGGTGAGTGAGAAATGATGCGTCATGGTTCAGATTTTTATTGGAAAACGCCTGATAGCCTTTGTCCGCATTCCGGGCAGGCATCTTCCTTCAGAAAATTATATCTCAGGTCGTACCGGTCCCGGATGATGAGCTTTTGCCCGCAGTTCGCGCAGTAAGTGATGCTGTGTTCGTGCGGCGTGTTTCCCATATAAACATATTGAAGTCCTTCTTCCCGGCCGATGGCACTGGCTCTTTCCAGTGTGGATACCAGTGTGGGTGCCTTGTTGGTCATTTTGTAGGCGGGAAAGAACCGGGAAAGATGCCATGGAATGTCACGTGATACCGAAGCGATAAAGCGGGCCATGGACCGGATTTCTTCCTCGGTATCATTTTCTCCCGGGATGATGAGGGTGGTTACTTCAACCCAGATTCCTTTTTCATAAGCCGAACGGATGGTTTTCAGCACCGGTTCCAGCCTGCCTTTGCAAAGCTTCCGGTAAAAGGTGTCGGAGAAAGATTTCAGATCGATATTCATAGCGTCGATCCTACCTGCCAGGAGTTCCAGACTTTCTTCCGTTTCGAAACCGTTACTGACATAGATATTTCTGATGCCTCGTTTTTGTGCTTCGGCAGCTACATCCAACACATATTCGATGAAAACCACGGGTTCGTTATAAGTATAGGCAACGGAGCTGCAATCCTGATTCTCGGCAAGATCCACTGCTTCCTGAACGCCCAGAGGCGCTCCTTCAACCTGTTCCCCCCGCTGCTGGCTGATATCATAATTCTGGCAAAATAAGCATTGGAAATTGCAGCCGGCCGTTCCCAGCGACAGTGCCCTGCTTCCCGGGAGGAAATGAAAAAGCGGTTTCTTTTCGATGGGATCGGAATGGACGGCAACGGGATATTCGTAAACATGGGTGTAAAGTTCGCCGCCTGTGTTTTTGCGAACACCACAGATACCGAACTGTTCCGGACGGATCTTACACAAATGGGCGCAGGCAAAACAACGCACCTGTTGATTCGCCAGCTTTTCCCACAAAAGAGCACTATGGAAACGGGCCGAAGGCATCAGGTTATAAATTTTTTTAAAATTACATGAAAAACAGGCTCCTGAGAAGAGTGGATGAAATATTTAGCTTTTATATTTTCAAAAAGCCCAGGTTTTGAATAAATATTTGAATGAATAGGTAAATTTTGCCGTGTAATTCTTTAGTCTTCATTCGCAATCCGGATCATCGGGAGGGCTTAAAAGCAGCACCGGATGTGAAGTTTCTGCAGATCATTCTGAATGTCAGCCGGTTCATGAATCTGTTGATGTTATAAACTGCGCAGGTTATAATAATGATTTATAACCCGTTGAAGTTATTATTGTCAGGGGGATCGGTAATAGTCAGTATCAACCGGGACAGATAATAGTCATGTTAAAGAAAATATATTTGCAAATATAACTTATGCAGGTTATATTTGTGCTTTATAACCTGATAAGGTTATGATTTATGATGATAATACCATGAGTAAAATTGCAGTAATTACAGGTGATCTGGTTAAATCCCGGACTATCAAAGATGGGGATGTTGAAACAGTGATTAATTCCCTCAAAGCTACTTTTAATGAAGTCAACAGGAAGATTTTATTCAATAAAGCTTCCTTCCAGATTTTCAGGGGTGATAGTTTTCAGGCAATCATCCCGAATCCTGAATTAGCACTCATCACTACCATCATCATAAGATCGCATTTGCGGACTTTCGAATCAAAAAGCAGGATCACCGGGCTGAAGAAATCAGATAAACCAATAAATTATGCTTATACCGACGCCAGAATTGCGATAGGAATAGGTGATGTGAGCTATTTGGGAGACAAGATATCGGAATCACAAGGAGAAGCTTTTCAAAGATCCGGTCATTTACTGGATAAACTAAAAAAGGAAAATGACAGACTGGGGGTGGACACTCCGTGGGAAAAGATTAATAAGGAATTTTACGTTGAATCTAAACTTGCAGATGCTGTAATCAGCCGATGGACGGCAAACACTGCCATGGCTGTTTTTATTCATCTTCTGGATAAAAAAAATCAAAGTGAATTGGCCAGCGAGTTAAAGATCTCTCAGCCGGCTTCGCATAAACGATTGGTTACTTATGGGAACATTGGAAGTATCAATGCCTTTATCGAAAGATATTTTGAATTAATTACCAAGGTTCAATAATTATGGATGCATTAAACGTAGACTTATTATTAAAACTGCTGGTTGCCCATTTTTTCTCTGATTTTATTTTTCAAAGATATAAATGGGCCATCGATAAAGATAAGTATGGTGTCAGGTCATGGCATTTGTACCTGCATATAGGAATCACGGCAATAACTTTATTCGTCTTTCTGTGGGATTTGAAATTATGGGACCTGGTATTAGTGATTTCCGTACTTCATTTTGTGATTGACGCAGCAAAAAGTACCATTAAAAAATCAAATATCTGGGTATTTATTATCGATCAGCTTTTACATCTTGTTGTCATTACTGCTGTCTGGCTGATTTATACTCACCAATTTGATAAGTTTCAGGAATTATTTTATACTGTTATTAATAACCCTAAATTCTGGTGGTTGCTGTTGGGTTACACATTATTAACAGCCCCGGCATCCATACTTATCGGTAAAATGACAAGTAAGTGGGGCTATGAATTAAATGATTCGGGCCAGACCAAAGGGTTGGAAAATGCCGGAAAATGGATCGGGATCACGGAAAGGGTAATTGTATTCACGCTGCTTATTGTAAATCAATTAAGCGTTATCGGTTTTTTACTGGCTGCGAAATCGGTTTTCCGTTTTGGGGACCTAAGAGATTCAAAGGATCAAAAGAAGACAGAATACATCATTATTGGAACCTTTATAAGCTTTTTATTGGCTATTTTTACAGGGCTTGCGGTACAATTCGTTTTAAAGTAAGTCCAAGACCAGACGCGGATTATTAAGGAACGAAAACCCTCACTTATTGTTTGCGGACTGCGGTTCGTTAACGGCCTGCCAAGCGTAACACCAACGGTTCCGGCAGCTGAAAACAAAACTTTGATCTTACATGAACACAACAGATATCGCTCATTATAGATTGCTGAATCAGCAAATTGCAGCATCGAAATTTAAAACGGCAAAGGACCTCGCGGGTTGGATGGGAGCCCTGCAGGCGCAGGATGTGAATATGGTGAAATGGGCTATGGGTGCCCGTTTGCCGGATGCAACGGAACAGGAAATAGAAACAGCCATCGATAAAGGCGACCTGATCCGGACGCATTTGTTAAGGCCCACCTGGCATATTGTTTCGTCGGACGACATTTACTGGATGCTGGACCTGACCTCCCCGCAAATCAGAAAAGCTCTGAAGTTAAGGGACAAGCGGCTGGAGCACGATGAAAAGACATACCGGAAAAGCAGCGACATCCTCATACGTTCTTTGAGCGGCGGAAACCACATGTCGCGCGAGGAACTGATCCCGGAATTCATACATGCCGGGTTGGCGGTTGACGAAAACAGGGCCGCGCATCTTTTTATGCGGGCTGAAATTGACGGGCTGATCTGCAGCGGAAAGACAAAAGCCGGGAAACAAACCTACGCGCTGCTGGCAGAACGGGTTCCAAACAAGAAGACGCTGCCTCGTGAAGAAGCCCTGGCAGAGCTTGCCAAAAGGTATTTCACGAGCCACGGGCCTGCCACGTTGCAGGACTTTGTCTGGTGGTCGGGATTGTCAATAGGGGAGTCGAAGCGGGCGCTGGAAATAATAAAGTCCGGTTTTGTTTCCGAAACCGTCGGCGATCAGATCTATTGGTTTACCGCTGTGCCCGAAGCATCCATACGCAGTAAGGATTCGGTGTACCTGTTGCCGGCATACGATGAGTTTGTCATCAGCTACCGCGACAGAACGGCCTCGTTAATTTTCGAGGATCACAACAAGGCAGTCTCCAACAATGGTATCTTTCGTCCTATTATTGTAGAAAATGGCATCGTAACCGGTATTTGGAAACGGAGGATAAAAAATGACAAGGTGATGATTGAAACGGAATTCTTTCGTCCACCCGGCAAAACAATGCGCAGCAGGATATTGAAACCGTTGGCTTCTTATGGTCATTTCCTCCATAAAAAAGTTGAAATAAACCGTTGATGCAGTAATTTTAAAAAATGGAAGAAAACAGATCATCATCCAAAAAGCCTTCTAAGAAACATCAGCCGAAAGGCCTTTCGATTCTTTACGAAGATCGCGATATTCTTGTTGTAGATAAGGCAGCAGGCCTGTTGACCATCGGAACGGATCGGGAGAAACAGAAAACAGCCCATTTTCTGTTGAATGCGTATGTGAAAAAGGGGAATGAACGATCGAAAAACCGTGTGTTCATCGTGCATCGTCTTGACCGGGATACGTCGGGGATCCTGATTTTTGCCAAAAGCGAAAATGCCAGGCGTTATCTGCAGGATCACTGGCAGGATTTTAGTAAAACTTATTTTGCCGTGGTGCATGGCAAACTCAATGACAAAGAGGGCGAGATCACGTCTTATCTGACGGAAAATAGAGCCTATCGCGTCTATTCTGTGAGCAATCCCGATAAAGGAAAACTTGCGAAAACAGGATACAAAGTTCTGAAAGAGTCCGATCAGTTCAGCCTGCTGGAGATAAGGCTTTTTACGGGCCGGAAGAACCAGATCCGCGTGCACCTGTCGGACATCGGGCACCCGGTGGCAGGAGACAAAATCTACGGTATGCCGGATAAAGGAATCAGGCGGTTGGCGCTTCATTCGGCATCACTGACCATCATCCATCCGTTTTCGCATAAAGAAATGAGCTTTCAGGCGCAGATCCCGCTTTATTTTAACACACTGATTAAATTATAGGTTCCGGCCAGAGGTTTGGCGTGTAGCAGGATGAAGAAGATTTGTAATAAGTATAATTTTACGGATTCCATAGTTTAAGGTTTTATGTGAAAAAAGCAGGAGCCATTTTATGGCTCCTGCTTCAATCAAAAGTAAACGGGATAAACCCGAAGATTAAGGTTGTGGAATGATATCAATGATAACCGTCCGATTATAAAAACGTTCCTCCGGAAATTTATTTTCAAAAGGATCAACTTTTTGGTCTCCACCGAAACCATACACTTCAAATTTTACATCACTTCTGTTAGCATCCGACAGGGCTTGGCTTATAATATTCTTAACCTCGTTTGCCCTTTCCAGCGACAATGTTTGGTTATGTTCAGGATCACCAATAATATCGGTATGACCGTGAATGATAACTTTCGCATTTTCCGGAATCTTGGGTGTTACAACATCTGTGAGGTACTTCTTATACATGTCGATGGCTATGGACTTGTTGAATTGAAAAACAATACTGAATCTCACCCCTTCTGTCGTGACGGGAGGAGTCCACAGTACCATGTGAACAGAAGTTTCTTTTCTTACCTCAATGCCATTCATGGTTGTTCCGATCATTGTCACTTTATAGGTTCCTTCAGGGCGATTCCCCAAAATATCTCTTCCCGGAAGACTTACCTGATCTATGGTATACGGGCCAAAATATTGCACATTACCTTGTTCATCTGTCACGAGCATTCTCCAGGATGAAAATGCTTTTTTAGCGCCCGGAGCATTAAAGGTAACATAACTGTCAAG
>CAYWBO010000050.1:0-20717 GCA_964456625.1 uncultured Lentimicrobiaceae bacterium
CCTGAATTACTTTGCCCGTGCCTGTGTCCCAACCGCCACTGATGGCAAAAGTACATGGGCGTGTAGAATCCAAACGCTCGGCATAGGCCTGCATGGTTTTAGCGATCCGTGCTCCCTGGATGTTGCCTTCGATGCGCCATTCTTCATTTCCCAGCGACCATAAGATCACACTGGGATGATTTCGGTCGCGAAGGATCATCTGCTTCAACTGCCCCAGTTGTTCGGCATCAATACCTGTTTCCCGGTTTTCGTCTATGACAAGCATTCCCAGGCTGTCACAGGCATTAAGGAATTCGGGGGCCGGCGGATTGTGTGCACATCGAATGAAATTTGAACCCATTGCTTTTAAGAGTTTGATACGATAAACTTGCAATGAATTCGGCACAGCAATACCAACACCGCCGGCATCCTGATGCTCGTTGGTGCCTTTCAGCTCGACGTGCGTTCCATTCAGAAAGAAACCTTTATTCGGATCAAACCGGATGGTGCGGATCCCGAAAGGGGTGATATAACGGTCAACGGTGGAATCCCCGGAATGGATCGTGGTGATCAGTTTGTACTGATACGGTGAATCAATACCCCAGAGCTCCGGATTGCTGACACGCAAAACACTGGAGAAATCCCGGCTGCTTCCGGGATTAAGACGTAAACCGTCTGTTTGCGATTGAGCAACAACTTGGCCTTCGGCGTCAACAATGGCTTGATGAATGCTGAAATTCCGGTTTTCAAATCCGTCGTTCGTGATCGTTGCCCGGGCGGTGACATCCGCATGATGCATGGCGACTTTGGAGATCACATAAGTGCCGTCAGCAGCCACGTGTAAGGAATTCGTCAGGTTCAGCCAGACGTGGCGGTAGATCCCGGCGCCTTCATAAAACCAGCCTTCCTGCATGGTAGCGTCCACCCTTACGGCAACTACATTTTTCCCGCCGTAAGTCAGATAATCGGTGATGTCATACTGAAAGGGCAGATAACCGGAATGCTCCTGCCCGAGATAAAAGCCGTTGACGAAGACTTTGGAATTACGGAACACTCCTTCAAAACGGATGGAAACGTGTTTGCCGAGATCAGATGCCGGAATAAAAAATGTCTTTCGGTACCAACCCACACTCGTGGCAGGAAATTTGGGTCCGATCGGTTTGTAACCGTGACTGTAACTGGCTTTCGGATTAAAAGGCAATTCCAGGGCCCAATCGTGCGGAAGGTTTAGTTTGCGCCAGGAACCGTCGTTAAAATCCGGCGCGGCGGGGCCGTCTCCGTTTCCTGCCTTGGCAAAATAGGAAAAGTATCCCGTTGAAAAATTAAAATCCTTTTTGACATTCTTTGCATTCCCGTAGGCAAAACGCCACCCAAAGTCCATCAGCAGGTGTTGTCTGACACCTGCCGGAACTGACGGTCGCTCGCTGGTTTGCCCGCGGGCAAAAACAGAAGCGACAAGAAAAAGAATTGTGCCAATTATGGATTTTTTTAGGATACCTGATTTTTTGATTTTTAAATGTCTTTCAGGTATCGCACTGTCAGTCACATAAAATAGCTCCATAAACAATTCAAATTTGTAATTATTTCAAATTCACTAACCGGGTTTAAATAACCCCAAAAGGTTGACTTTTGTTTTCATTGAAATTATGTTTATGTGACGTGTTTGAAAGTTTGATTTTGTTTTTTCCCTGATACGGAATTAAACCCGATTGAAATCTATTCAACCAGGTTTAATTCCTGAAAGATACAAAAAATATTACGCGAATTATTTTACATAAAACTCTGAATGGAGATCGTTAATGGTAACCTTAAATGCTCCGGGCTCGGTAACCCTTTTCAGCTTGCCGTTGATGAAAGACAGATCCTGTTTGTCGATGTTGAATTTCACCGTTTTGCTTTCGCCCGGCTGAAGATCGATTTTTTCAAAACCGCGTAGTTGTTTTACCGGAGGAATGATGCTGGCATACAAATCGCCGATGTAAAGTTGTACTACTTCTTTGCCTTCTCTGCTGCCTGTATTTTTTACATTCACGCTGATGGTGATTTTTTGGTTTCCCGCTATCGTGTCAGTGCTTAACTTCAGATCATTATAGGCGAAAGTGGTATAGCTTAATCCGAAACCAAACGGGAACTGCGGGTTGTAATCATGTTCCTTAAGTTCAGCGTAAGAATAATCGTAAGTTTCCAATGAATTGGGATAGCGGGGATAGGTAAACGGCAGTTTTCCCGAAGGATTGACATCGCCAAACAGAATGTTGGCAATGGCATTTCCTCCCTGGTTTCCGGGCAGATATCCCATCACAATGCCTTTCATCTGGTCGGCAAATTTACTGATCAAACGGGGACGACCTTCCGTGAGTACCAGAATCACAGGTTTTCCTGTTTCTGCAAGTTTTTGTGCGAATTTTGCCTGATTTTCAGGGAGATACAAATCATTGATGTTTCCCGGAGTTTCTGCGTAGGCTTCTTCGCCAAGACAAAGCACGATATAATCGGCCTCTTGAGCCATTTTCAAAGTCTGTTGATCGTCGAGAGGTTTGTTAAAAAGAGTTCCTTCAGAATACAGCACATTGTCTTTTCCGATTTTTTCCTGGATGGCTTTAAGAATGGTGTTCTTTCCCGTATCGAATTTGTCTGTTTGTTGTCCTTGCCAGGTATAACTCCAGCCACCGTTTAAAGCTTCCATGGAATTGGCCCCGAAACCGGTCACCAGGACTTTTATATTTTTCTTGGGCAGCGGCAGCACGTGATCCTGGTTTTTCAGAAGTGTGACAGATTCCTCGGCGCTCAACAGGTTTTCTTTCTGAAATGCTGGTGAGGCGAAATTGGGATAATCTTTTTGGGGATAGTAGGGATGGTTAAACAGCCCCAGTTCTAATTTCACTCTCAGGATTCTCTTCACTGCCTGATTAATGCGCCACATCGGCACCTGACCTTCTTTTACCAGTTCGGTCAGGTACTTTTCAAAGCTGTAGTCATAAGGGACCATGCTCATATCCACACCGGCCATCACGGCCATCTTAACGGCCTGTTTTTCAGAGGTGGCGTAATGATAGGTCTCATAGAGATTCTTGATGTCGGCCCAGTCGCTGACGGCAACCCCTTTAAAATGCAATTCATTTCTCAGGATCTCAGTCAGAATGTAATGACTTGCGTGGACCGGAATGCCGTTCACGATGGAAGAATTGATCATTATAGTTGGAGAGCCTGCCTTCACTGCAGCGGCAAAAGGCGGCAGGAAATAATTGCGCAGATAAACCTCCGGGATCCAGGCCGGGGTGCGGTCCTTCCCCGTTAAGGGGAAACTGTATCCGAAATAATGCTTCATGCAGGAAGCCACTTTGTATTTGCTGGCAATGTCATTGCCCTGATAACCTTTGATCATGGCTGTTCCCATGGTTTTGGCCAGATATACATCTTCTCCCAGCGTTTCGTAAAACCTCGGCCAGGCAGGTTGTCTTCCCAACCCCAGAACAGGAGAGAAGACCCACGGAATGGCAGAAGCCCGGGTTTCATAAGCCGTGATGGAAGCATTTTTTTCCACCAAAGCAGGATTCCAGGTGGCTGCCATACCAATTTCCTGTGGAAATAATGTGGCGCCAAGCGTATAGTTGACACCATGAATGGCATCAATACCATATAATACAGGAATTTTTAATCTTGATTCAGATGCTACGCCCTGGATTTCCTCCTGCAGTTTATACCAGTGGTCACGGGTATACGCATGGTTCACCACGTTCAGGATGGAGCCTACGTGATATTTCAAAATGGCATCTCGGAGTTTCGACATGTCGATCTGTTGCGGCATGGTTGGGTTCATCACGGGTCCCTTGCTTACAACTGCCAGGGTGACCTGAGTCATCTGACCAATCTTTTCAGTCAACGTCATTTTTGAAATGATACTGTCAACTTTTTTGTTGATTACAGATGATTCTTCAGACGTTTTCATGGTTTTATCAGGCCCTGAAAAGCCTTCAATTCCTAAAGCTAACACGGCAAAAGCCAACAGGGCTGCCATGTTGTAAAATAATTTTTTTCGTATCATTTCGTGTAGATGATTAATAATTAATACTGATTTCTTAATAAAACTTGCTTTTGGTCAGTCTCTGTTTAGCAAAGTGTATTTTAAACACAAACAAAAATATTAAAAAAATATTAAAATGCGATGCTTTACTCATTAAAATTGCAGGTAAATTAACGTTGGTTACCTGACAGGTTTATAATTTGCAGTGAAGGGCGGACGATTGTAGGGAACCTTTGCCGTTAAAGATTTTTATTATTCGGGCCGTATACAATAAAAAGTTGTATTACAAATAATTAATTATTACACTTTTCTTGAATGTTTTATTTTAAGAGAATAGATTTTTAGCGTCTCGATTGATGGGTTTTTTTGGCCCGTATAATGAAATTTATTTTTTGGGTTCAGTTCCTTCCTCAGTTATTTTGTTTACAGATGAAAGAATTAGAAAGATATAAAGAGATGTAGATACGTAGTTAATGTTTTTTATACGCTTTCTCATTATCCAAAAAGAGTAGTTGCCCCGATGGACCTAAATAAAAAGGGCCGTCTCATAAAATTACAAGACAGCCCTTTGATTCAATTGAGGATTTCTTTTATATGGTAAAGTCGAAATTCTGTGACTTTAGCCTTTGGTAAACATCCCTGCTGAACATATACAGTTTTGCCGGACGGTGTGAAACATCATTTTCTTTTTCGTTCAACGGTACGATATAGCTGAGATTGGCAATTCTTTTTCTGAAATTTCTCTTGTCCAGTTCCATCTCGAAAATAACTTCATAGATTTTTTGTAACTGACTAAGCGAAAATTTAGTCGGCAGGAGTTCAAATGCAAGGGGTTTGGTCCTCATTTCATTTCTCAAAGTTTCAAGCGCAAAATCAAGAATTTCCAAATGGTCAAATGCGAGGGGTAGTTTTTTTGCTTCATTGACCGGAAACCATCGGGCATTCTCGTTTAACACCTCCTCGTCTTTTGCGTTTTTTTCCAGATTAATAAGCGAATAATAGGGAATCGTAATAACCCGTCTTTCAGGGTGGTCGATGGAAATCAGCCAGGACATATCGCGAGGCCTTTTTATAAGCCTGTCGAGGGTCCCAAAGGCCTTTAATTGCTTCATGTAAATTTTTTCCAGGCCGGTGAGTTCTTTTAAAATCCTCTCAGATGACCCGTCCAGATCCTCATCTTTCCTGATCAAATCTCCCGGGAATTTCCAGTCATGGTAAAGTACACCATCTTCTACAATAGACCTTCCAATTAATAAAATGTTCAAGTGGATCGAGTCGAAACCAAAAACAAGAGAATCAACCGAAACATTGGGTACTAGCCGTTTGTCCATATTTGTTTTTATTTAAGAAGCGTCGTTAAAAAGAAGTATTTGTGTTGTTTTTAACTAAGATTGAATGCGAGTCCAAAACAAAATCAATACTAATCATAGCACAAAACTAAAAACTTTTTTTTGAAAACAAAAATGAAAGTGTACAAAAGTTGATATGTTATTGTCATTTATTTCATAACTATGTTAAAAAATGATAATCTCAGCTGACATTCCAATTGTGGAATATTTATTATTCGTAATTATTCTAAATAAAGAGGTTTTCGAAAAGCTATTTTGTGTTTATCCAATGATTATAAATCATAAAATATTGTTTATTAGCATAATACAAATATGTAAAAATTTATATAAAGCAGAATCGTTTTATTGGTGAAAAGAATAAGACATAATTTTTTTAAAAGTTTTTTAATAATTTTTAAAATTTGTATTATTTTTTTAATATTTTTGATTTGTGTTTGTGTTTTATCTACACTTTGCTTAGTGGGTTTTTAACACAATATAAAAAATATTAAAAAAAGAGAAAATATAATCAGGTATTGATAATGATACAGTGTATAGTATTTAATGGAGTGGCTGTGTGTCTGGCACTTGTGTTACTATATATGGTATTTCTTGGTTTCAAGAATTCTGCAAACGTTACCGGTGCAGCTGGGTTAAAGTGGCGGGTATTGCATTAAACGCAGCACGGTTGGGAAGTCAAGAAATGCTACTGTGTTATATAGGTATTGACGAAATTGATTTTTATCCGGAAAGTTTAAACCATTGTAAGTCGAATAGCCAATTTTTTAACATGAAAAAACAAAGATTTTCAAATAATTTTCCATAAAACCGGATCAGAGAGGATCGGGAGTAGACAATGCCGCCTTCTCTGGTTTTTTAATAATTGTAAACCTTCTATATTCTTTACATAATAATGTCAATAAGTGAAATTTAATTTTATTGTTATGAAAAAAATTCTATTTTTTATTTTGTTGCTTGGGCTTAGCGTACCAATGGTAGCCCAGGTGACCGTCCAAGGAACGGTAAAATCTGCCAAAGACGGAAGTACCCTTCCTGGTGTTAGTATTTTGCAAAAAGGTACTAATTCAGGAACCGTAACCGATTTGAACGGAAATTATAAGATTACTGTTCCTAACAATGCCACGTTGGTCTTTTCTTTCGTTGGTTTTACAACCAAACAAGTTGCTGTCAACGGCCAGAAGACAATTAATGTTTTATTAAGCCCATCAACGGTTGGACTTGGTGAAGTTGTTGTCGTTGGTTATGGTACAGTCAAGAAAAGCCTTGTAACAGGATCTATTTCCTCTGTTACTGCCAAAAGTATCGACAACAAACCCATTACCCGGTTGGACGATGCTTTGCAGGGCATGACTTCGGGTGTTACCGTAGCTCAGAGTTCCGGTGCTCCGGGAAGTCAGCCTACGATTCGTATTCGAGGGGTTACCTCTATTAATAACAGCGATCCGTTGTACGTTGTTGACGGAGTTGTAATGAATGGAGGTCTTGAATATTTGAATCCTAATGATATTGCCTCCATCGAAGTGCTGAAAGATGCCGCCTCCTGTGCTATTTACGGTGCGCGCGCTGCCAACGGTGTGGTTTTGGTTACCACCAAAAAGGGAAGAGCGAATACTCCGCTGCAGGTGCATTATAACATGCAGATGGGTATTCAGAATGTGATCAAAAAGGTTCAGCTTGCTAATGCTTCTCAATATGCCATGCTCCGTAACGAAGCCGTAATGAATGACGGTGGGGTTCCTGTATTTGATAATCCAACTTCATTGGGAGCCGGAACAAACTGGCAAAATGAAATCTTCAGCACAGCTCCTTATCAAAGCCATAGCGTAAGCGTTTCCGGAGGTTCCGACAATGCTACCTATTATGTTTCTGCAGGATACATCGATCAGAAAGGTATTGTGGATCCATCTATCGCTTATGATAAGAGGTTTTCCTTAACTGCCAATACCACCTTCAAAATCGGAAAGTATGTGACCGTCGGAGAATATCTGGGTTATACTTACCGAAAAAATAATACAGGATTAAACACCAACAGTGAATTCGGAGGTCCTTTAAGTTCAGCCCTGAACTTGGACCCGCTTACTCCTGTATATGTGAGTGCCGCTGTTGGCGCCACGTATCCGGCATATGCCCTTCAGGCCGGTAATGGCATGTATTATGGTATTTCCCAGTACGTAGGTCAGGAAATGACCAACCCGCTGGCTTTCATTCAGACACAGCAGGGTAATGCCGGTTATTCAGACAACATGGTAGGGAATGCTTACATCGATGTGCACCCGATTAAAGGCCTGACCTTGAAATCACAGATCAACGTGAAAAAAGCCTATTGGGGTTATAATTCGTTTACCCCGCTTTTCTATCTGAACGCCAATAACAGCAATACGAACATGGTTGTTCAGTATCGTTATACCAACCAGAACCTGTCCTGGAACTGGGACAACACCGTCGAGTACACCAAAGAGATCGGCAAACATAATTTCGCAATCATGTTGGGTACCAGTGCACTGCAAACAACTGGTTCTGGTTTGAATGCTACTTATCAGGGGGAACCTGTTACCAATTATCAGGATGCCTCGTTCAACTTTGCTTTACCGACAGCACAGCGTATCGCCGGTGCTTATGATGATCAGGAGTACACCATGAGTTCCCTTTTTGGTCGTGTAACTTACAACTACGATCAGAAATATTTGTTCACCGGCATCTTGCGTCGTGATGGTTCTTCAAAATTCGGGACCAACAATCACTATGGTTATTTCCCGTCTGCACAGGTAGGCTGGGTTGTGAACCGTGAAAAATTCTTCCCCAAGAACAAGGTACTGGATAACTTAAAGATCCGTCTTTCTTACGGGGTGGTCGGTAACGACATGTCATTGGGTAACTTCCAGTATGAATCTATCATCGCCGGTGGTGGCGGAAGCAACTATGTTTTCGGTAACGACGGTTTGGCCATCGGTTATTCGACTTCTTCCCCTGCCAACCCGAATCTGAAATGGGAGCAGACCAGTTCTTTTGATGCCGGATTCGACGCTATCCTGTTCAACAGCCTGAGTGTGACTTTTGATTATTACACAAAGAAAACAACCGGTATGTTGCTGCAGGTTCAGATTCCCGCTTTTGCAGGATATACTGCCCAGCCCTGGTCGAACGTCGGTGACCTGACCAACAAAGGTTTCGAAATCAATCTCGGATACACCAAAAACTTTGGCAAAGATTTCAGAGTGAATGTACAGGGTAACTTTGCTTATAACAAAAACACCGTCACCTATTTAGGAGAAGGAAAACAATATCTTGATGGTGGCGCTACTTTCCAGACCGCTTCTTATCCGTTGACCCGTACTGCCGTTGGCCAGCCTTTCGGCGCATTTTACGGTTTTGAAGAAATGGGCGTGTTCCATTCACAACAGGAAATTGACAACTACAAAGACAAGAATGGCAATTTAATTCAGCCGAATGCCAAACCTGGTGATTTCAAATGGGCCGACCTGAACGGAGACGGAAAAATTGACCAGGCTGACCGCACGTTCCTCGGAACTCCTGTTCCTCCTTACACATACGGAATTACCGTAAATCTGGGTTATAAAAACTGGGATTTCATGGTATTTGGCCAGGGTGTATGGGGCAACAAGATATTCCAGGCATACAGACGTTTGGATATTGTTACAGCCAACTATCCGATCGAGGCGCTCAACGCATGGACCATTGCCAATCCCAACAGCAATTATCCCAGAATGTCTGACAGCGACCCGAACAACAACTTCAGGTATCCTTCTAACTTCTATCTGCAAAACGGTGCTTATTTCCGTATCAAAACAATCCAGGTGGGATATTCTTTACCCAAACCATGGATGAATGTGATCGGATTTAAAAGGGCCAGAGTTTATGCAAGTATAAGCAACTTGTTCACCCTTACTAAATATACCGGATACGATCCTGAAGTAGGTGGTAGCAGCTATGGTATTGATCGTGGTATTTACCCGCAATCAAGAACCTTTTTAATTGGTCTTAATGTTGGAATCTAAAAGGACTAAGTGAACTGTAACCACGATTTTAAGATGGTTCAATACATAAACTTATGATATTGATATAAATATTAAAACTTAAAAGAAATGAAACATAATAAAATATTAAGCGGCCTGATTATCATGCTTAGTGCCGTAGTAATTACGTCCTGCTCCGATTCCTTTTTGAATGTAAAACCAAAAGGACAATCGCTCGAGTCCAATTACTATTCGACTCCGGCGGAAGCCTACGCGGGACTGGTAGCTGCTTACAGTGCTTTAAATACCGAAGCAGCTAATACCTACTGTAACCCTTTGGGACCTGAAAACTCCGCTTCTGATGATTGTTATTGTGGCGGCGGCGGTCCTTCCGATATGAACCAGTGGCAAGCCATGAATGATATGAATCAGCTTACCCCGGCTCAGATGCCTGTTGATATGTGGAATGTAAACTTTGTGGGTGTGAAACAGAGTAATTTGATTTTATCGAAAATTGACGGAGTTCCCGGTTTAAGTGATGCCGATAAAGCCCGTTATACCGCTGAAGCCAAATTCCTGCGCGCAGATTATTATTTTAACCTGGTAGTATGGTTTGGTAATGTTCCGCTGTTTACTTCTCCTCAAACCACCAGTGAAATCTATGCTGCCAAACAGGCTACGCCTGCTCAGGTTTATGCCCAGATCGAAAAGGACTTAACAGAAGCCATTCCCGATCTTCCGGTTACCGTTCCTACTGCTGAAAACGGCCGCGCTACCATGGGTGCTGCAGAAGCTCTCCTGGGAAAAGTTTATCTGTATGAGAAAAAATATACAGAGGCTGCTACCATCCTGAAAGATGTGAACGGAACTCCCGGTGGAACCAGCCGTTTTGGATATCATCTGCTGGCAAACTACGGAGACATCTTCAATCCTAACAATAAGTTCAATGCAGAATCCATTTTTGAAGTGCAGAAAACCGGATCTCAGAACTATGACTGGGGTGCCTGGGGTCAGTTTAAATCGGATGTTTATTCCATCATGATCGGACCCAGAGGTTATGCCAGAACAGGGAGCAACAGTACGGCTCCGAACTATTTGTCAGGATGGAGCTTCAATCCCATTACTCCTGACCTGGTGGATGCCTTCGTTAAGAATGGTGTTTACGATCCCCGCTATAAATATACGATTTACAATCTGGACAGTTTGGTAACAGCCGGACAGTGCTCTTATGCTAAGAGCCAGTGCTATGCAGCTACAGGATATTTCATGGTCAAAGATGCTCCCTTGTTGCAATATACCAGTGCTGCCGGAGTTAAAGAATTGAATTTTGACCAGGATCTGATCCTCATCCGTTTGGCTGACACCTATCTGATGGAAGCTGAAGCTTTGGTTATGTCCAATACCGACCTGACCCGTGCTCAGGCATTACTCGATGCTGTAAGAGCCAGAGTGGGTTTGCCGTCAGTTCCGGTTAACATGGATAACATTAAACATGAACGCCGCCTGGAGTTAGCTACCGAAGGAGTTCGTTATTTCGACCTCGTACGCTGGGGAGATGCCGCAAGCGTGTTAAATAATATGGAAAACGGATTCTCGAAACATTTTACCGCTGGTAAGAACGAAGTGTTGCCGATTCCGTTGTCCGAATTGACCAATACTCAGATGGTTCAGAACCCTGGTTATTAATCCGTAAAATGAAAAAATCATGGGGCCGTCTTGATCTCATAACGTGATTTTTAGATGGTCCCATTGATTCCTTTTTCGAAATTTAATGACTGAGGAGAAATTTAGAACCATACAGATAATTGAACTAGTCGAATAAAAAAATAATTACAATGAATACTAAAACAAAAGTTTTAACCCTGATAAGCGCAGCTTTATTGGTTGGCTTTATGGGTTGCCAAAAAGAAAAGTATACGCTGGGACCTTTTCCCTCACCAAGCGATCTTCAGGTGACCGCAACGATCGCCGGCACCTCTGCCAATAATCCAAATGGCGACGGTTCCGGTGTAGTACAGTTGAATGTCACAGCAAAAAACGCTGCTTTGTATAAAGTAGATTTCGGAGACGGATCATCACCTGTGATGACACAGTCCTTTCCGATTTCCAAAACCTTTAATAAAGTGGTAGGTACGAAAACCTATGGTGTCACGGTTACTGCTTATGCAGTGGCAGGAGCCAGCCCTTCCGTTTCAACGGTTGACTCGGTTAAGATTTATTATGCTTATCATGTTGACCCGGCGATTCTTAAAATTATAACCAATGATTCACCTGATGGAAGACGATGGATGATTGACAGCACTGCATCCGGTAACATGGGCCTTGGCCCCATCGATTCTTTCACGCCGGATTGGTATGCAGCACCTCCAGGGGACAAGTCTGGTTTTGGTTTATATCAGAATGTTTATACCTTTACTAACAATGGGGTATTTGTAGATTCCACCTACGGTAAAATGTTTGGTAATGAAGGTGCATTTGCAGCTGACTTCAATAATGGGGTTTCTCCTCCTCCAGGAGTATGGGGAGGATATGGTGATGACTGGATTTTGTATCAGGGTACTTATTCAACAAAATACACTTTTGCAGGTGACGATGCCGCTGCAAGCCAGACCGGAGTGATGATTAATTTCGATAAACCCGGTTCTTTAGGTTATTATGGTGGTACCCAGGGATTTGAAATTTTAAGCATTACCGATTCCACCATGTGGTTGCGGACTCCCAGGCCAGACTGGAGTATGGCTTGGTATGTAAAATTGAAAGCGAAGAAGTAAACTTTCTGCATTATGGGATTGCGTGATCCCGTAATATTTCTGTGGTGAAATTGATAAACAAGGAGATGTATTTTTTACTCTCCTTGTTTATTGAAAATGTTAGACAAAACGCAGTTTCATGATGAGAAACTGATTTTGAGGAGTCATGATTCTATGATAAACAGAAAAATATCGGTATTGGGTTTTGTTCTGGTTCTTTTGTGGAGCTGGACATTGTTGTCTTGTGGTAAAAGCAAAAATAATCCGTCACCTACTCCTCCGTCACCGGTCACTACGCCCAAGCTGAGTATGCAGGATGCCTCGGTGGTAAGAGGGACTCAGGATACGGTGATGACGTTCTATGTTTATTTGAATAAATCTATTACCAAGGATGTTTCGGTAGATTATAATGTGGTGAATGGAACCGCAGTCGCACCGACAAATTTTGAAACCACTTCTGGTACAGTAACAATTCCGGCCGGCGAAACCTCGGCAAAAATCGATGTGACCATCAAAGGGAACTCCATGGATCTGCGTCAGCCTAATATGCAGTTTACGGTTCAGTTGTCCAATCCGGTATCCTGCACCCTGTCCAGTGACAGTGCCGTGGGAACCATCATTACTGAAAACGGGACCTATCTGCCTACGGATACCACCGGATATGAAACTCCGACCAGTTATCCCGGCTACAAAATGGTTTGGAGTGACGAGTTTTCCGGAAATCAGGTAAACTCAAATTACTGGACGGCGGAAGTCGGAAATGGAAACAACGGTTGGGGAAATAACGAACTTGAATATTACCGGGATAGTCCCCATAATATTTTTGTATCGGACGGGCATCTGATCATTGAGGCACGGAAAGAATCTTACGGCGGGTACGATTATACATCCGCCCGGATTAAAACCGAGGGGAAATACAGCTTCACTTACGGGAGAGTCGATATCCGTGCCAAATTGCCCAAGGGACAAGGGATATGGCCTGCCTTATGGATGCTGGGATCGAATATTTCTTCCGTGGGCTGGCCTGCCTGCGGCGAAACGGATATCATGGAATTGATCGGATCGCAGCCTTCTGTTGTGCACGGGACACTGCACTGGGCATCAACATCCGGGTCTGATACCTATAAATCAGCAACGTATAATGGCGGAGATTTCTCCCAGCGATTTCATGTATTTAGTATTCTCTGGGCTCAGGATACCATGAAGTTATACGTGGACGACCACCTCTATCTGACGGGCACAAAAACGGATGTAGGCGCTGCCAGTTATCCTTTTAACGCCAATCAGTTTTTCATTTTTAATGTGGCCGTGGGGGGAGGTTTTCCGGGGAACCCGGATTCATCCACTGCATTTCCGCAAAGAATGTTTGTGGATTATGTACGGGTATTTCAACAAACGAAGTAGTAACCTGTTTATTGATGTATGAGTCTCTGATGAATAAATTTTAAAAAATAATAATGGGGCTGTCTGAATCTCATAACGTGATTTTTAGATGGTCCCATTTATTTTGAATGGAAATCTTTTGAGATAGAAAATTAATCGTGAAGAAGAATTTAATGACAAGAAAATGGAGCAATAATAAGGCCGTGATCACAGACCTCCTGTGGATGGTTGTCCTTTTGCCGTTCCTGATATCCTTTTCAGGATGCAAAAAAAACAATTCCCCCAATAACCCGCCGGTAAATAATGATACCATCCCCACAACGGTGAAAACGGATGTCGCTTTCTGGATGACAAAACCCGATAAATCGGTGTTGTTTAAAAAGCAAACCAATACCAGTCTTATTTTTAGCACTGCTCCCAATGGTAATTCGACCATTGATGTGGATACCACCCAAACGTTTCAATCCATTGATGGTTTTGGATTCGCCCTGACGGGAGCCAGTGCCGAACTCATCAACTATCTTTCTGCGGGTACCAAGGAGGCGTTACTTCAGGAATTATTCCTGACAGATTCCACTTATATCGGGGTGAGTTATTTACGGATCAGCATCGGGGCATCGGATTTAAGCAGTGAGCCGTTTACTTATGACGAAGTGAATCCGGGACAAACAGCAGATACGGCCCTTCAGAATTTCACCATCGAGAAAGAAAAAAAGGACCTGATTCCGATCCTTCAAAAAATAGTGGCGCTTGATCCTACCATAAAAATCATCGCTACGCCGTGGACGGCTCCCATCTGGATGAAAACCAACGACAGCTATGTGGGCGGCAGTTTAAAACCGGAATATTACGGCGTGTATGCGAAGTATTTTGTAAAATATATTCGTGCCATGGCGGCCGAAGGCATTGATATTACGGCCATCACTCCGCAGAATGAGCCCTTGAATGCTTATAATAATCCGGCCATGCTGATGACGGCATCCGAAGAGGACGACTTCGTAAAAAATTATTTGGGACCTGCATTCAAGGCCAACAACATCAATACAAAAATTATAATTTACGATCACAACCTGGATCATCCGGAGTATGCTATTTCCATATTGGGCGATACGGCTGCCGCAAAATATATTGACGGTTCGGCTTTCCATTTATATGCCGGCGACATCAATACCATGTCCTCCGTTCATGATGCATTTCCCAACAAGAATTTATATTTCACAGAACAATTTACCTCTTCAACCGGGAATTTCGGCAATGATCTCGACTGGCATGTACAGAATTTGATTATCGGAGCCATCCGTAACTGGAGCAAGAATGTCATTGAATGGAACCTGGCTTCCGATCCCACGCAGTCGCTGCATACTGCCGGGGGTTGTTCGACCTGTCTGGGAGCATTGACCATTGGCTCTAATGATCAGGTAACCCGGAATGTGAGTTATTACATTGTTGCACAGGCGGCAAAGTTCGTAAGACCCGGTTCTGTACGTATCGGCTCAAACAATGTCGGGGACCTGCTGGATGTGGCTTTCAAAACTCCTGACGGACAAAAAGTACTGATTGTGTTGAATTCAGGAAGTTATACGACGACCTTTAACATCCGTTTCAGGGGAAAAATCGTTTCCCCGTCACTGGCTGCAGGAGCAGTCGGTACATTTATTTGGAAATAACAGAACAAGATATTGTTATGAAAATAAAAATTGCCATACAACTATTTGCAGCGTCACTGCTCGCGTTCACAACGCCTGCCTGGGGCCAGACAACGAATTATTCCGGTAAGAAAATAGTAATTTACACTACCGCGAAAAATACCAACCTGCGGTTGACGGATGTGGGTTCCATACAACTGAAACCTGCTACCCAGCCGCTGGAACGGGAATCCTGGATTTTTGTTGATCCCACAAAACAGTTCCAGACGATCATCGGAATTGGTGGTGCTTTGACAGATGCTTCCGCAGAAACTTTTGCCCAACTTCCGAAAAAAGAACAACAGGAATTTCTTACAGCATACTATAATCCTCAAAAAGGGATCGGTTATACTTTCGGTCGCACCAACCTCAATAGCTGCGATTTTTCAAGCGAAAGTTATACGTACGTTGCCAGGGGCGATTCGGCATTGAAAACATTCAGCGTGGCTCATGATCTGAAGTATCGGATTCCTTTCATCAAAGAGGTCATGGCTGCTGCAGGCGGTCATCTGAAGATTTTTGCCAGCCCGTGGAGCCCGCCGGCCTGGATGAAAACCAACGACAACATGTTGCACGGCGGAAAGCTGCTGCCGAAATACAGACAATCCTGGGCCAATTATTATGTGAAATTTATCAATGCGTATGCGGCACACGGGGTTCCCATCTGGGGATTGACGGTACAGAATGAACCCATGGCTAACCAGATTTGGGAGTCCTGCATTTATACGGCGGATGAAGAACGTGATTTTGTCAAGAATTATCTCGGCCCCACGTTGGTGAAAGATGGTTTGAGCAAAGTAAAACTCATCGTATGGGATCACAACCGGGATCTCCTTTACCAAAGGGCCAGTGTGATCCTGAACGATCCGGAAGCAGCAAAATATGTCTGGGGCGTAGGATATCACTGGTACGAATACCTGAAAGACGGGGTCATGTTGTATGATAATGTGGAGCGTGTCCATGAAGCCTATCCCGACAAGCATCTCATCTTTACGGAAGGATGTAACGGAGACTTCAATTTCGAAAAGGTGCACGACTGGAATCTGGGAGAGACCTACGGCCGTTCCATGGTACATGATTTTAATGACGGCACCGAAGCCTGGACCGACTGGAATGTTCTTTTGAATGAAAAAGGAGGTCCGAATCATGTGAAAAATTATTGTTTTGCCCCCGTGATTGCCAACACCAAGACAGGACAACTGATTTTCACGAACAGCTATTATTACATTGGTCAGTTTTCGAAATTCGTACGACCCGGGGCAAAACGGATCATTAGCGCTTCCAGTGCCAGCAAACTGCTGACCACGGCGTTTATCAATAAGGATGGTAAACTGGCTGTCATCGTGATGAATCCTTCCGATCTGAAGATCACGTATCATATTTGGATTGCCGGAGAGGCTGCAACGACCACCAGCCTGCCTCACTCCATTTCCACATTGATTGTTGAATAGAAAATATTGAAGTATGGAAACAAAATTAAGACATATCATGGCGGGCTTGTTACTGGTTTGCTTTTGGCAGACGGCTACGGCCCAAAATGTCGGGTTCTGGCTCACGAATACGGATAAAACCGTGTTGTTTCAGCGTCAGCAGGACCTTAATTTTACCAATCCTCCGGCTGATTTGAAAAGAACCCCACTCATCAGCGTGGAAGACAATCGCACGTTTCAGACCGTCGACGGGTTCGGATTTGCCCTGACGGGGGGCAGTGCCTGGTTGATTCAACAGATGAGTCCGGTTGCCCGGGAGGCACTTCTGAAAAATCTGTTTGCCGACGACGGCAATAACATCGGAACGAGCTACCTGCGCATCAGCATTGGGTCTTCCGATTTGAACGATCATGCTTATTCCTATGATGATGTTCCGGCAGGTCAGACAGATCCCAAGCTGAAAAAGTTTGACCTGGGCCAGGACCTTCATACGGTCATTCCGGTTCTAAAACAGATTCTGGCCATCAATCCCGGCATCAAGATCTTAGGTTCCCCCTGGAGCGCTCCCGCCTGGATGAAAACCAATGACAGTACCCGCGGCGGAAGCCTGAAACCGGAATTTTACGAAGCGTATGCAAATTATTTTGTGAAGTACATACGGGCCATGAAAAAGTACGGCATTCGTATCGACGCCATCACAGTGCAAAATGAACCGCTCTATCCCGGAAACAATCCAAGCATGCTTATGTATGCTTCACAGCAGGATGTGTTTATTAAGAATTATCTGGGGCCTGCCTTTAAAAAGGCAAAGATCGATACAAAAATCATCCTTTATGACCACAATGCCGATCGTCCGGATTATCCCATCCAGATTTTAAACGATCCGGAAGCCAGAAAATATGTTGACGGCTCGGCGTTTCACTTGTATGGTGGAAGGATCCAGGCAATGAGCGACGTGCATAATGCCTATCCCGACAAGAATCTTTATTTCACAGAACTTTGGGTAGGAGCTCCCGGCAATTTTGCCAAAGACATTTCATTCCATATCAATCAGCTGATCATTGGCGCCATGCGCAACTGGAGCAAAAATGTCATCGAGTGGAACCTGGCTTCCAGCCCGGATTATACGCCTCATACGCCGGGAGGCTGTAACATTTGCCTGGGAGGCATCACCCTTCAGGGCGATTCGGTCACCCGAAATCCGGGATATTATATTGTGGCCCACGCCGCCAAATTTGTTCGCCCCGGATCGGTACGCATTGCTTCTAACCGCGTGCTGGGCCTCAACGATGTCGCTTTTAAAACCCCTTCCGGGAAAATCGTTCTCATTGTGATCAACAATGGTAAGAATGTGCAGGATTTTGATGTTTGGTTCCATGGCCGGGTCTTCTCTTCGAGCCTGAATTCCGGGTCTGTGGCAACTTATGTTTGGTAAAAAATTATAAAATATATGAAAAAGAATTCGTTACAATATTTTCTGTTTGCTGGCATCCTGTTAATCTTCATGGGATGCAGTAAAAAAAGTGATTCTTCGGTCATCAGTTACGGAACACCGTCTGCTGACTTCACTTATAGCTTCAAAACCGCAGCCGACAGTGCTAACTATGTTGTTTTTCACGCGAAAGCTGGCGGTAACTACAGTTATCTGGAATGGTCACTCGAAGGAGAAACGCTCCAGCAGGACACGACCTTCACCTACTATTTTCCTAAGAAAGGCGATTATATCGTTTCTCTTACCTTGTACATGCCTGACGGCAGCACGGTCTCCAAATCAAAAACGGTCACCATCGCTGCCGACGATCCCAATTACGTCCCGCACAAGCTGATATGGAGTGATGAGTTTGACGGCACCAGTCTGAATACCGGTGACTGGAACTATGATCTAGGTGACGGAGGCTGGGGAAATAATGAGTGGGAAAATTATACCAATCAGAATGCCATTGTAAATGGTGGATTTTTATCCATCGTGGCTAAACTGGTGGGTGCGGGACAGCATGTGGGAGATTATACTTCTTCCCGCATCAACACCGCGGGAAAAGAAGAATTTCTTTATGGTACGGTAGAGGTGAGGGCCAAGCTTCCCGGAGGAAGAGGTACCTGGCCTGCATTCTGGATGCTGGGATCAGATATCGGATCTGTGGGCTGGCCTGCCTGTGGTGAGCTCGACATCATGGAAAATGTGGGATACGATCCTACCTGGGTCCAGGGATCCATTCATACGCCTTCCAGCTATGGAAATACGGTGAACTACGGCAGGGTGCAGCTTGCCGATTGTGATTCCACATATCACATTTACGGCATGACTTGGACGCCCAGCAAAATCGAATACTGGATCGACGATCCGTCAAAACCGTATTATACTTACAGTCCCGCGGTTAAGAATGCTTCTAACTGGCCTTTTAATAAACCCTGTTTTATTATTCTGAACCTGGCCGTCGGAGGAAACTGGGGCGGCGCCAAGGGGGTGGATGACACCGCCTTCCCGCAGACTTATAAAATCGATTATGTAAGAGTATATTCTTATCAATAAGCTTGTTACAGGATTTATAATGAAAATACTACTGCCATGAAAAAATTTAAAATCACACTGCTGGTCATCGGGTTGTTGACCATGGTCTTTACCTTGCCGGCTTTCAGAGAAGCAAAGCAACATGCCTCGCATCAATTTATTCATGTGGATAAACAAAATCTAATCGCGCCTGATGGAAAGCCATTTCTGATCAAAGGAATTAACCTGGGAAACTGGCTTAATCCTGAAGGGTACATGTTTTTATTTGGCGATGTAAATTGTTTTCATTTGATCGATCAATCGCTGAAAGAAATGGTAGGCCCGCAGTTTGTCGATCAATTCTGGAGAAAATTTCAGGATGGATACATCACACGTCAGGACATCCGTTTTATTCATGAAGCCGGCATGAATACGGTTAGAATACCGTTCCATTACAAGCTGTTTACCAAAGAAAATTTCATGGGAAGCAACGATCCCAATCGTGGATTTGAGTTGCTCGACAAGGTGATTTCGTGGTGTCATGATGAAGATATTTATGTGATCCTGGACATGCATGATGCCCCCGGCGGACAAACCGGTGCTAATATCGACGACAGCTATGGTTATCCCTGGTTGATGGTGAATGAAAAAGATCAGGAGATGTTTTGCAACATATGGCAGCGGATTGCCCGTCATTATGCCGACAACCCCACCGTTTTGGGCTACGATCTGTTGAACGAACCCATTGCTCCTTATTTCGGAAAGGACATGCCGATGCTTAACAAGGAACTGGAGCCGCTTTATGAACGCGCGATCACGGCCATCCGTAAAGTAGATAAGAATCATGTGATGATTTTGGGTGGCGCCCAATGGGACGGAAATTTCAAGGTTTTCCACAATTATCATTTCGATGCGAACATGATGTACACCTGCCATCGCTATTGGTGCGACACGGTACAGAAAGCCATTCAGGATTTTCTGGATTTCAGGACCAGTACAGATTTGCCGCTCTACATGGGTGAGACCGGCGAAAATACCGATGCCTGGATCCATGGCTTCAGGACTCTCATGGAGAAAAACAACATCGGCTGGACCTTCTGGCCTTACAAGAAAATGGTAAAATCCAGTTGCATGGTTTCGATCCAGGAACCCAAGTACTGGAGCAAGATCGTTGAATTTACGCATCAGGATAATTCATCGTTTAAAAAAATTCGGGAGCATCGTCCTTCGCAGGATACGGTCAGGATGGCTTTGGACGAATTGCTGCAAAACATGAAGTTTTCCAATTGTAAAATCAACAAAGGATATATTGAAGCGCTGGGCATGAAACCCTGACAAACTACCGATATTTTGATATTTAATACTTAAAAATAAAGTCATGAAAAAGTTTATAACCCGGAATGAAGCAGTGGAGAAAAAATTGACTCCTCGGTTTTTTCAATTTGCTTTTAGAACGGCGTTGCTGTTCTCATTCCTTGTTTTTGTTTTACTTACCTCGTGTCAGCGGGTCAATAAACAGGATAAGATGTCGAAAGACTATCTGATGTCCCATCTTACCGCCAAGGAAAAAATCGATCTTCTGGGTGGCGTAAACATGAGCACCAAACCCATTCCCAGACTCGGGATTCCTTCCATCCGCATGGATGACGGTCCAC
>CAYWBO010000051.1:0-20232 GCA_964456625.1 uncultured Lentimicrobiaceae bacterium
TTATGTCCAATAAGAAAGAAATAAACAGGAGGCGTACTTTTGCGATTGTCAGTCACCCGGATGCCGGGAAAACCACACTTACCGAAAAGCTGCTGCTGTTCGGTGGCGCCATTCAGGTTGCCGGTGCTGTGAAGTCGAACAAGATCAAGAAAACAGCGACTTCCGACTGGATGGAAATAGAAAGGCAGCGGGGTATTTCCGTTGCTACTTCCGTGATGGGATTCGACTACGGCGATCATAAAATCAACATTCTGGATACGCCGGGACACCAGGATTTTGCTGAAGATACCTTCCGAACCCTGACCGCTGTGGATAGTGTCATTGTGGTGATCGATGCCGCCAAAGGGGTGGAACCCCAGACAGAGAAACTGGTGGAAGTCTGCCGTATGCGGAAAACGCCCATCATGGTGTTCATCAATAAATTGGATCGTCCGGGACAAGAAGCTTTCGATCTGCTGGATGAAATCGAAGAAAAGCTAAGTATCAACGTGACGCCTTTAAGCTGGCCCATCGGGATGGGAAACGCTTTTAAAGGTGTTTATAATATTTATTTTAAAAACCTACAGTTATTCAAGCCTTCGCGGCAGGTAGTGGAGGAAGGAATTCAGTTTGATGATTTGTCGAGTCGTGAACTGGAAACACTTGTAGGGAAAGGGGCTGAAACTTTGCGTGGTGATCTGGAACTTATCACCGGGGTTTATCCTGATTTTGAGAAAGAAACCTATCTCAAAGGGGACCTTTCACCTGTTTTCTTCGGAAGTGCCCTGAACAATTTCGGTGTGAAAGAGATGCTGGATGTCTTTGTAAAAATCGCTCCGTCACCCATTGGAAGAGAAAGTGATACACGCTATGTGAAACCTGAGGAGGAGGCCCTTACGGGATTTGTATTTAAGATCCATGCCAACATGGATCCCAATCATAGAGATCGGATTGCTTTTGTGAGGATTGTTTCAGGGACCTTTAAAAGAAATACCCCATATCAGCATGTCAGATTGAACCGTCAACTGAAATTTGCAAGTCCCACTGCTTTCATGGCACAAAAGAAATCCATCGTCGATGAAGCTTTTCCAGGTGATATCGTGGGCCTTCATGATACCGGAAATTTTAAGATCGGCGACACGATCACCGAAGGAGAGGTTTTGAATTTCAAGGGAATTCCCAGCTTCTCACCCACGTTGTTTCGTTATGTTGTCAATGCTGACCCCATGCGCGCCAAGCAGCTTGCAAAGGGGATCGATCAGCTGATGGATGAAGGGGTAGCTCAGCTTTTTACGGGAAAATACAGCGGACGGAAGATTATAGGAACAGTAGGAACCCTGCAGTTTGAGGTGATTCAATACCGGCTGGAACATGAGTACACGGCCAAATGCCGTTATGAACCGATATCATTGTATAAGACAGCCTGGTTTGTGAGTAAGAACAAAGAGCAGCTTGAAGACTTCCGGGCCCGAAAAGGCTCCCAGATCGCCATTGACAAAGACGGGAGGGAAGTTTTTATGGCCGATTCGCAGTTTTCTCTTCAGATGGCAAGAGATAAATACAAGGATATTAAGTTCTACTTTACCTCCGAATTCGAGCCGGAATAATACAATGCTTTTTCTAAAGTGTACGATTTTGGAAGAAGATTAATTCCTGACAGTTAATGGCTTACCTTTCGGGCTTTCAGCCCTTGATTATGATTATTTATTATTATTATCTCAGGCCTTCGTAAACTTCGGCCTGAGTTATAAGCGGTCGTCCTTTCAGGACTCCCTCTTCATCAGGAAAAACACAAAAGAATAAAAATATCCTCTATTAGTTGCCCCGGTTTTAACCCGGGATAGAAAAAGGGGCAACGCCCCGAAAGACATCGGCACAGGACGAAGTTCTGTGAATCTTAAAGAAATCCAAAAAGCACTGAAAGTGCGACAGGTAATGAATTAATCCCAGACGTATTTTTCATCATACTCAACAGAATAATCTTTTAGGAATTCTCTGTATTCGTCCTGAAACGTGGTTTTCTTATGATGTTTATCCTGGTTTTGAATGTATTTTTTAATGATCTGAACCACTGATTCACTGACAGAAAATGCAGCATATCCGTTTTGCCAGGAGAAATTTTCAATTCCTTGTTTTTTGAACCACTTGGATGAAGAGGCCTTAACTTTGGACATCAAATCAGCAAGAGTAATAGTCCTTGGTAACGTACATAGGATATGAATGTGGTCAGAATATGCTCCAATTTCTTCAACATATGAATGGTGATGTGAAAGGATTCCTACTATGTAGGCATAGAGGTCCTGTCGTATGGTTTCCTTAATAAAGTGCTGACGGTACTTTGTTGAAAAAATACAGTGCAGATAAATCTTTGATAAACTTTGTGACATGAGAGTTTGTTTTAGTTGTCGGTTATCTTTCGGGATTACAGCCTGAGGTTTAATCGATTGCCATTTCAGGGCTCCAGGCATTTTGGTTTTCTTTAATATGTCTTGGTCATATCCTGGGGCACGGCAAGGATAAAATTGGCCTTGTTCAGGTTGGCTTTGGACAGGCTGTCCACATCTTTCTGTTCGACAGATGAAATGGTCATGATCTTAAGTCCCGGCTTGTATTGGTTCAGATACCAGATGATGCCCTGAAAATTATCGGAATGATAAGCCCCGTTATAGTGGATGAACAGATCCCCGTTTCCGGCATTTTTTGCAATGTACCAAGCCATGGTGGCATCTTTGATGGCCTGGGCCTTCGGCAGGTTCGGGCTGGCGTGACCCATCATACCGCCCATTTGCTGAAGCATGTCTTTATATCCTTTCAGATCCGGATCATAAGGAATGGGAAGCGGAGGCATGTAGGATTTGGCTTCTGCCGTAAGACTGTCGAGAATGCCGAAACCTTTCCGGTAAACCATGGAAGCATAGCGACGGGGAATGTTGGTGGCGATGAATTTTAATTGGTGATCCCGTGCAAAAGTCACCAGAGGCTGATAATCGGTTTTGTAATTGGGCCACAATCTGGCTTCCTGATTGAAATTGGCTTTGGAGACTTCTCCTTTCAGATATTCATCAAGGATTAACTGGTTATCCCGCTCGAACATCTCGGCACCGAGAATAATTTTTCCGTCTTTGATGTTGTAAAGATCTTTGGTGATCTCCAGTTCCAGCCAGTGGCAAATGGGATCGTTGTGTTCTTCGCCGAAAAAGACAACATCAGCTTTAGCGGCGGCGGCCAGCACCTTTTTGTATTTCACCGCTTTCCCTTTGGCATTGAAGAGACGGTATGCCGGCTTGTCGCTTTTGAAAGCCGTGAAAGTGAAGAATACGATAAATAATACAAAGAGTTTTCGCATGTCTGTAAGGTTTTAGTGTTTCTTTTTCAGCTTGTCTTCATAGAACGTAAAAGGCAGCAAGGCCTCGATGCCGGAAACCACGTGAACGGGTCCGGTTTCACCTTTCATGATGATCTTGATCTTTTCCTGCTGTCTGTGTTCGGTTTCCACGATCACCTGACGGCAGGAACCGCAGGGCGTGATGGGGTTGTCAACATGAAAATGTTCTGCTTTGGCACGTATGGCCAATGCTTTTATCTTAACGTTCGGATACTGTGAATTGGCATAAAACAAAGCAACACGCTCGGCACAAAGTCCTGACGGATAAGCTGCATTTTCCTGATTCGAACCGGTTATTACGACCCCGTTTTCAAGCAAAACGGCAGCACCGACATGAAACTCGGAATACGGGGCATAGGATTTTTCAACGGAACTTAAAGCTTCACCCAATAAATTTTGCTCTTCCTGTGACAATTCCTGTTCGTCTTCATACTCCAGGAAATTGATTTTAACCTCTTTAATTTTCATTTATTGAATTTTAGCGCTAAATTAATAAAATTCGCTAAATGGCTGCTTTTCAGGTACAGAAACCCATTGGAAAAGAAATAAAAAGAATGTTCTACTAAAAATCCGGGACTGAAAGGTAAAAAAAGCTAACTTTTTGTTTTTGACAGGCTTTTCTGTTGAACCCCAAAGAGTAACAAGGACGAAAAGAAAGCAAAAAAGGTGACTCCCACGTGCGTTTCAAGCGTATCATCCGACAGCATAGAGATCAGGATGATCAGGTAGAAAACCACAAAAAAGTAGTTGCGATAACTTCCGGTGACAAAAACAGGGTAGATCAGTGCAAAAAGGAAAAACAGGAATCCGAAAATTCCCAGGGCCATTAAGACTGACAGAAACTGGTTGTGTGCCAGAAAAATATATTTGCCCTGCAGTTTGGAATGCATAATTTTTAGTTCATGAGCGATGGCAACTTGCAGATCACCAGTTCCAACCCCGGTCCAAAAATGTTTCCCGATGATGTTTATGGCTGCTTTGAAGTACTCTACTCTTTGAAAAACAGAACTCCCGTTCGGGTCCCCATCTTCTTTGTATACCTGATACCCCTTGACAATTTTCAAAAGCCGTGAGTGGATTCCGGGATGGACAATGTAATTGTAATTTGCAATCCCGTCTTCAATATGCCGAATATCGTCAGCACTCAGCGAAGCTACGCCTGCAGCATCCTTCCGCAGACCTTTGGAAGTTAAATAGCGGATTAAAGTTTGACTCAGGTGATTTCCCTTTTTGTCCAGACCGTCATAGGATATGGCGCTCCTTTTATCCCAGCTTTGCCTCAGTTCGGTTTGACACAGATACAGGCCCACGTATTTTCCGTCTTCGATGCCGCGACTGGAATCAAAAACATAGGGATTACCCAGGGCAGTATGTTGATCCATGTGTTGCAGATCGGCCTTGGGTGCCGTGGTCATCTCTGTGACTTCTGTCTTCACATAAAGATAAACCGAAACCGGGATACCGATGGCCAGGATGACAAAAGCTGCCTTCAGATAATAGTTCTGTCTGGTGACAAATACTTGATAAACTAGATAAGCAACCCCGATGATCATTGTAGCTGCCAGCGCGGTGACGGCTTCCATAAAGTAAAGGAAAACCAGAAACCACATTGCTAAAACGGTTAACAGAATCTTTTGTCCGATGTTGAAAGCGGTTTCTTTGATGATGAAGTAGAGCAGGATGAAAAATCCAAAGCTCACATTTAGTCCCAATCTGACCGAAGAGATAAAAGGTGAGATATCGCGGATGTTGGTGTACTGCCCTTTTAATAAAATGTAACTTCCAACCAGTGTGGCTGCAAATAATCCCAGAAGGTAAAAGAGAAAGACTTTTTTGAGCGATGGATAATTGATTTTATCCAGACTTGAAAATGCCAGCGGGAAGAGCAAAAGCGGAAGTTTGACCCTCAGGTCTGTAAAGCCGAACGTAAAATCTGTGGTTCGAATCAATCCGAGAACAAAGATGACAAAGATGGCGCTGAATATCACCGCTGCCTTGTTACGCCAAAAGATGCGGGCTCGTTCTGCAATTCCCGAACGGCCGGAGCGAAACAGGTAAAGGATCAGAAAGTAGCATCCGACAAAGAAACCTTTTTGCCTGAAAAACCGGGCGATAACCACCAGTTGAATGTCAGCCCAAACCCACAAAATCAGGATCAGGAAAGAGGCCAGGCTTAGGGTATAGGGCGACAAAGGCAAGCTGAGCACTAAAAAAATCAGTGCCCAGCCGTATACGTAACTAAAAATGGTTTTTCGCCCATTTATCATAGAAAGGGTTTCTTTTTTCCGGTTTGTTCAGGTCAGTGTTTGACCTTCTCTTCGTCCTTTTTCTCGGTCTTCCCCTTTAAAATATCTTCGTATTCCTTTTTGTCATTGAGTACCTGAACGGCCTTTGCCACTTCATGGTCACCGATCAGCGAAGATTCAGCTTTACCGGCCTCATAGTAATAACGGGTGGCAATTTCCACGCGGAGCATGGTTTCGATTTCACTTTTGTGCTTATCGAGGTCTTTTTTCTTCTCTACTTCCAGTGTTTTACTCAAACTATCCAGTTCGGGTTTCAGACTCTTGAAATAGTCTTCACGGACGGCACTTTGTTTCAGTCGTTTGATCAGTGCCCCGGTTTCGGTTTCGTAATCAAATCCCTTTTTGAGGACAAATTTCTTGAAATTGTCGAAAGTTTCCTCGCTGATTCTGAAGTCGGCCGGGCTGGAAATGGTTTTGTGATGAAGCACAAACTCGTTGGCGAAATCGGAGATGTAATTCTGAGCATACAAATCGCCTGAAAGCTGGCTGAAGATCCGTTGTTTCATGATGATATCAGGTGTGATACCACCACCGTCATAAACAGTTCTGCCATCGCGGGTTTTGAAGGCACGGATCTGAGAATTCGGCACCAGTGTCGGGTCGCCGTTTTTATTTCTTTTGAAGTAGTCTATTTTCTGGATGCACCGGCCACTGGGGATGTAATATTTCGCGATGGTGACCTTCATTTCCCCGCCGTAAGGAATAGGAACAATGTTTTGGACAAGGCCTTTCCCGAAGGTCTTTTGTCCGATGATCACACCACGATCGAGATCCTGCATGGATCCGGAAACAATTTCCGATGCAGATGCCGTGTTTTGGTTCACCAGGATGGCCAGCGGAATCTTGGCATCGGTAACCTGTCCTGTGGTTTTATGGACTTCGCTGTTGGCGGCCAGTTTGCCTTTGGTTGTGACAATGACGTTGCCTTTCTTCACAAAGATATTGGCGATGTTTACGGCTTCGTTCAGCAGACCGCCTCCGTTGTTTCTTAAATCGAGAATCACACCTTTGATGTGGTATTTGTTTTTCAGATCCAGAAAGGCGTTTCTCACATCGTTGGCAGCATTGGGACTGAACTGGGTCAGGCTAATGTAACCGATATCTCCGCCTACCACACCATAATAAGGTACGTTGGGAATCCTGATCTTTTCACGTGTCAGCGTTAGTTTGGTGTCGGTGGAATCACCATAATGCCGCACGGTGATGACGATTTTGGTACCGGGATTGCCTTTTAACAAATTGCTTACATCCGAAGCGCTCATGTCTTTGGCGGATTTCCCGTCAATATTGACGATCTTGTCCCCGGCCCTCATTCCGGCTTTCTGAGCCGGGAAGCCTTTGTAAGGTTCGGTAACCACAACATAATTACCTTGTTGCTGAATGACGGCACCTATGCCGCCATACTCCCCACGTGTCAGGAGGTTGAATTCTCCCAGATTGTTGGCGGGGATATAAACAGTATAAGGATCCATCGAGTTAAGCATGGCATCAATGGCGGTTTGTGTCAGCTTAACGGGTTGTATGGTGTCAACATAATTCAGATTCAACTGCCGCATGACATTGGAAAAAATCTCAATGCTCTTTGAAATTTTGAAATTATTGCTTTCCTGTGCATTTATCTGGGTAAATGAAAGAAGAATCAGTCCCAGAATAAAAAATTGTTTTTTGATCATTAGAATTTAGTTTTGATTTATGGAACAGGGTCATAACCGCTTCCTCCCCATGGATTGCAGGAGAGGACTCTTTTTATTGCCATCCAGCCTCCTTTAAAAGGCCCGTATTTTTTGATCGCTTCCACGCTGTATACGGAACAGGTCGGCGTATAACGGCAAGCGCGGCCGATATAGGGTGACAAGGTATATTGATAAATTCTTATCAGGAGAATAAAAAACTTAGACAGCAGCTTGCTCATTTTTCAGTAATTCTTGCAAAATTAGGATTATTTTCTTCTCAACCTCTTCGTACTCAGGAATGACATTTCCCGTATGAATCAAGCCAATCACCCAGGTTGTCCGGCAGTTTTCCGTATTGGATGCTTCGCAGAGAATATTCTTGTTTTTGCGGTAAGCCTCCCGTACCAGCCTTTTGATGTGATTCCGATCGACAGCGCGCTTAAAATTCCGCTTTGAAACGCTGATCAGCACCTTGGCCGGATAGGCTTCTGCTTCCTCCAGCTTGTAATAAAACACCTTGAACGGGAATTTGTAAAAAGTCTTCCCGTCTTTAAACAAAGATTCGATGAGTTTCTTTTCACTTAACCGTTCTTCTTTTTTAAACGTCTCTTTCACTTTCTTATTCGTTGTGCTGAGGAAAGTGTTTTTACTTTCCTTTATCTGCAAAAATAGATGTAATTATTTGAAAAAGTCGGGTCGGAATCCTCAAGTGGTGTTGATTTAAAATTCTTTAACAGAGCATATCGCAGGATCTGTATCTGCGGATTACCCGGTTTTAATCACTTTTTCAAGTTGTAAAGTGGTGGTTTCCCATGAAAAATTTTCATGCACAAAACGAAAAGCGTTCTCTGCAATACGCTGTTGCTTTTCTTCCGACGCCAGCAGGATCAAAAGATTTTCCGCGAGTGCTGCGGCGGTTTCCCCGATGAGAACCTCTTCTTCCGATCTGGCATAAAGGGCGGCATTGGCCAGGGGCGTGGTGATGGACGGGACTTTCATGGCCATGGCTTCCAGCAACTTGTTTTGTAAACCTGTTCCGATCCGCATGGGCGCGATGAAAATTTTCGAGGTGCGGTATGCGCGGCGGATATCTTCCATCCAGCCACTGACGCTTACTTTTTCACCGGCGAGCTTTTTGACTTTCCGGTTCGGACTGGCTCCTGCCAGCAGCAGCGTAACCCCGGGTTTCTGCTTCCAAACCAGCGGCATGATCTCTTTAACCAGAAAAATTGCCGCGTCTATGTTGGGCGGATAATTCATGTTGCCGCAAAAAACAAGGTCTTGCTCTTTTCCGGAAGGTTGTGGCGAAAAGAAATCAAAATCAACCCCGTTTTTGATGATGTGAATTTGCTGTTTTTGGGGGTGGGATATCAAATCCCGGTCCTGCTCCGAAATGATGGTTTTGTGATCGAAAACATCGAACACATGGTTCTCGAAGCGGACCAACCTTTTGAATTCCATTTTCAGAACTGCTTTGGTAGGAAATAAGGCGTGTTCCATTCTTCGTTTCATCCCGTAGGAAAAGGCGTCCTGATAATCGAGGGTTTTTGGAAGGTCAATATCGGCGAGATAAGGTGCTACTCGTACCAGTTGCCCGTAAAGGTGATCGGGTTTGTATTCCCGGATCAGGCTTTTGATCTTCCGGTTTGCTTTCCGGCTGTAAAAATAACCGGTCTGGAACGGAAGTCCCGAAAAGTAGGCTTTGATGATGTTTAAAATCCTTACCCTAAGCGGAAGGTCAACAAAATTCACCGAACGGCAATAAGGCTGCAGTTCTGCAAAAGCCTGCTGTTTGTCGGTTTTGCGAACGGAATTCAGCGCGCAGAGGATGATTTCGTTGTTTTTTGAAAGCCCCTTGATTTGGTTGAAGGCCCTGAGCTTGTCACCTTTTTCCAACGGGTATGGAATCCTGGAAAGCAAAACGAAAATCCTCATAAAAATCAGTTTTGAATATGGCTTTCTGTACAAAAATCATAAAATTTCCTGATACAGACCTGTCAGTTGCCGGATAATTTCTTTCTTCTGATGCTTTTCAGCAATCAGCTTACGGGCCTCACGACCCATTTTTTCAGCCAATTCGGGTTGTGTGTACAAAATGCTGATATATTGAATGAAAGCTTCAGATGTGTCAGCAATATAAATGTTTTTTGCGTTTTCGTAATCGATACCTTCAGCACCCATCTGTGTGGAAACAACGGCTTTTCCCAGGCTCATGCTCTCAATGATCTTGATACGGATGCCGCTGCCTGAAAACAATGGAATGACAGCAATTCGTTTGGACCGGACAAATTGTTCCGCATCTTCTACCTCTCCTAAAACAACAACATTTTCAGCTTTCAGATTCAACAGCCAGGCCGGCATTTCACGCCCTGCCAGATAAAATTTCAGCTGAGGGAATTTTCGGTTCAGGGTGGGCCAGACATTTTTTAAAAACCAGCGGATGCCTTCCTGGTTGGGCATCCAGTTCATGGCACCGATATAAAAAAGGGCATTTTCGGATACTCCCTCATCCCCTGTCTCGGGAAGGTCCACGCCATAAGGAATGGTTTTTATTCTGGTTTTAGTGTGCTCTTTGAAAAATCCGGCATCTTTTTCCGTGATGGGTAACAAACCGTCTACTTCACAGAGCGTTTTTAACTCATATTTTTTTAATGTTCTGAAAAGATGACGGAAGTAAATTCCTTTGGGTGAAAAGAGATTCTGGTAAAACAGCCGCTGCCAGATCAGATGCTCGATGTTGTGCAGACGGAGGGTGATCTTTGCATTGCTGTGTGCCCTGATTACGGGGATATAAGGTGCCATGAAAAGTGTTTCCAGCTGTACAATGTCGAAATGATCTTGCTTAAGGACCTGTGTGAGTTTAGTTTTGAATCTTACAGAAATAAACCGGGAAACATGATAGGATTTTCCCGCAAGGAAATGCAAAAATGCAGGTAGAACTTTTACTTTCAGATCTACATCCACCCATTCGATGTGCGTTTTGTCCAGATATTGTTGCGGGACATCCTCTTTCCGGACATGATACTTTTCTGAGTTGACGGCCAGCACCTTAACGGAATGTCCTGCATCAATCAATCCCTCAATCAGCCGGTTCATGGCTATGGCGCCACCCTCTTTTGGTGGCCAGGGGGATTTGTTGCAGAGAAACAGTATGTTCAAAATAATCAGGTTAAGGTTTTCTTTCGGGTCGGCAGAAAGGATTTTATCCATTCTTTGGTGGCTTCATAAACCACCAGGATCCATCGCAACATTTTGTGTTTTTCGAAATACCTTTTCCAACTTTCGGCATCTACCAGCGGCGAATCCGAAGTGGCTTTGTACGTCAGAAACAACCCCAACGGGAGTATGATGTAAGTAGAGAGCCACATGCCGAAAATCATGCTCATCTCACCGGCTTTAGCCGATTTCTCCCCTGTCACGGAGATGACGTGGTAGATCACGAAAAACAATACGGAAATCACCAATGGCAGCCCCAGGCCTCCTTTCCGGATGATTGCGCCCAGGGGCGCTCCGATGAAGAAGAAGATCAGACAGGCCAGCGAAAGCTTGAATTTCTGGTTCCAGACAACCTCGTGATCTTTGATCAGACTGATCTTGGGTTTTACATATTTATCCAGGTGAAACAACAGATCGTCTTTGGCATAACGGGCATTGCTCTGGGCATAATCCAAGATGAGTTTTTGTTCCTTGGGACCGAAATTTTTCATTAATGGATACTTGATCTTTGCTATGTCCTGGATTTCCTTCGGACGGATTATTGGCGGTGCGGCTCTGTTGTTCGTATCCGCCTGGGCCAGATATCCGAACTTTCGGATGCTGATCTTACGAAAAGCCACTTCCCGGTCCACCAGCTGGTGGCTTAGCGAATCGATGGCATGGTCCAGCTGGCGCACGTTAAGCATGGAATAGTTGCTTTTGAAAAGATCTTCGTTGGTGCGGTGTAGGTCCAATTGAGAAAGATCAAAGGAAAGGCTTTCCTTCTTGAACTTCATGAACTCAAAAGGCCTCCGGACAGCATAATTCATTTCGTTGGTGATGTCATGATAGGAGTAGCCGTTATACAGCGTGAAAATGATCTTCTGCTGATTCGGTGTCAGCTCCATCACGCCTTTTTTGGCCACCGTCACTTTCGTGTTTCCCTGGCGATTGGTGTGGTCGTAGATCATGACATCGTAAATAGTCTTGTTGTCTTTGTCTTTTCGTCCGGCACGGATAACATATCCGTTCAGGTCGTTGTCAAACACGCCTTCATCCAGATTGAAAGCCAGTTTTTTTTGCCGCACATCGTAGAGCAACGAACCAAATTTCAGGTTCGCGACCGGATAAATATAATTTGAGAACAGGAAAGCTCCAATGCTGATGACCACAGCGAGAACACTTAAGGGCCTCATTGCCCGGCTCAGCGAAATACCTGCACTTTTGAAAGCAACCAACTCATAATGTTCTCCCATGTTTCCAAAAGTCATCAGTGACGACAGCAACACGGCCAGAGGAAGTGCCATCGGGACGAAAGTTGCTGACGCGTAAAACAGCAGCTGGGAGATCACCGTCCATTCGAGCCCTTTTCCCACGAGGTCGTCCACATATTTCCAGAGGAACTGCATCAGAAGAACGAAAATCGTAATGAAGAAAGTCAGCACGAAAGGCCCCAGATAAGACCGTAACATATAGAGATGTAGCTTTTTCATTCCCTGATTTAAATTTTTCACAAAGATAGAGATTCTAATGAGTGATTTCTGCGTGAATTTCAATTTTCAAAAGAATGCCATTTCAGAGCCACTCAGCCCATCAAAGGTCGTAAAACCTCATACAGATATTTATCAAAACAAGGATATCGGGATCGATTTCTGTCTTTTTGGCAGAGTGAACCTGGCGGACAAAACATTCATGACTGACACAAAAATCATAAATTAAAATACTGATTTATAAAACAATAAATGAGATGTAAAATTTTTAACGAAACAAATGACTTTTCTTTTCGGCCCTGATAAAGATAATTTGTTCACGCCAGGTTTCTTTGGCATAATCCTTGACTTAAGTAGAGCACAACATAAAACTGAATATTGAATACATAAATATTAAGGAGGAAAATTAAATGGGAAAAATAATCGGAATTGACTTGGGGACCACGAACTCATGTGTTGCTGTGATGGAGGGCAACGAACCCGTCGTAATTCCAAACAGCGAAGGCCGTCGCACCACGCCATCCATTGTTGCATTTACAGAGAATGGTGAGCGGAAAGTTGGTGATCCCGCCAAAAGGCAGGCAATTACCAATCCGAAGAAGACAGTTTATTCCATAAAGCGGTTTATGGGAAACTCTTATGCTGATGTTACGAGTGAAATCAAACGGATGCCTTATGATGTGATCAAAGGCGACAACAATACCCCAAGGGTAAAAATTGACGACCGTAATTTTACTCCTCAGGAAATTTCTGCCATGGTGCTGCAGAAAATGAAGAAAACCGCCGAAGATTACCTGGGCACGACGGTTACGGAAGCCGTGATCACCGTTCCGGCATACTTTAATGATGCCCAACGTCAGGCTACCAAAGAAGCCGGGGAGATTGCAGGTTTGACCGTGCGCCGTATCATCAACGAGCCTACTGCAGCCTCTTTGGCTTATGGCCTTGACAAAAAGAAACAGGACGAAACCATTGCCGTATTCGACCTGGGTGGAGGTACTTTTGATATTTCAGTCCTGGAGTTGGGCGACGGTGTTTTCGAAGTAAAATCAACCAACGGAAATACTCACCTGGGGGGTGATGACTTTGACGAAGTGATCATCAACTGGCTGGCTGATGAGTTCATGAAAGACGAAGGTCTGGATCTGAGGAAAGATCCTATGGCGTTGCAGCGTTTGAAAGAAGCTGCTGAAAAGGCAAAAATCGAACTCTCCAGCTCAACGGAAACCGAAATCAATCTGCCTTATATTATGCCTGTCGACGGCGTTCCGAAGCATCTGGTGCGTAAACTTTCACGCTCCAAATTCGAACAACTGGTCGACCACCTGATCAAAGCTACCATCGAGCCTTGTAAAAA
Source organism: uncultured Lentimicrobiaceae bacterium (assembly GCA_964456625.1). Taxonomy (GTDB): domain Bacteria; phylum Bacteroidota; class Bacteroidia; order Bacteroidales; family F082; genus Sulfidibacterium. The sequence goes on from CAYWBO010000051.1 coordinate 13,386, forward strand.
GGCACTGAGCGATGCCGGTATTTCTGCTGCTGATATCAATGAAGTAATTCTTGTGGGGGGTTCCACCCGTATTCCTGCTATCCAGCAGATCGTAAAAGATTTCTTTGGCAAGGAACCTTCAAAAGGGGTGAACCCTGACGAAGTGGTGGCTATCGGAGCTGCTATCCAGGGGGGTGTGCTTACCGGTGAAGTAAAAGACGTTCTTTTGCTCGATGTGACTCCGCTTTCATTGGGAATTGAAACGTTGGGCGGTGTAATGACCAAACTCATCGAATCCAACACCACCATCCCGACCAAAAAGTCGGAAACATTTTCTACTGCCGCTGACAACCAGCCTTCTGTTGAAATTCATGTGTTGCAGGGTGAACGTCCGATGGCCAATCAGAACAAGAGCATCGGAAGATTTCACCTTGATGGGATTCCGCCCGCCCCGCGCGGTGTGCCGCAAATCGAAGTGACCTTCGACATCGACAGCAATGGTATCCTGAATGTTTCAGCAAAAGACAAAGCCACCGGAAAATCGCAGAGTATCAGGATTGAGGCTTCTTCAGGCTTGTCCGACGAAGAAATCAAGAGGATGAAAGCCGAAGCAGAAGCCAATGCGGATGCTGATAAAGCTGCAAAGGATAGAATCGACAAGCTGAATGCCGCTGATGCTTTGATTTTTCAGACGGAAAAACAGTTGAAGGAATATGGCGACAAGCTGCCTGCCGACAAGAAATCGGAAATCGAAGGAGCACTGGAGTCTTTGCGTAATGCTCACAAGTCTCAGGACATTGCAGCCATCGACGCAGCCATGGAAAAAATGAACGAGATTTGGCAGAAAGCCAGCGAGCAAATGTACCAGAATACGCAAGGTGCTGCCGAAGGCGGCCAGACACCTCCTCCGCAGGACGGTGGCCCCGCCGGTGATTCCAAAGGCAACGACGATGAAGTTACCGACGTTGACTTTGAAGAAGTAGACGATAAATAATTTATCTGAATTATTTTGATGAGAAACAGGCTGTCCCGAATTTCGGGAGGGCCTGTTTCTCTTATATAGAAAATGTTTTTTCAGGGCTAGTTTTTCAATCGAAAATCTCTTTTTAGCAACGGTAAAAACGCTAAATTTATCGCATGTTTCGAAACCGGATTTTTTTGGTCAGAAGTTATGTATCTTACTGGTTAAAAGCAAAAACCAGATTCAGGATACATTCCCCTTTTGTATTTGATCTGCTGGAAAATGTGCTCAGAGACAAAAATATTTATCCCGGTTATGTGGAAATCGACAATTACAAAAAAAGACTTTCCGGGAGCCGGTTGGTTATCGAGACCACGGACTTCGGAAAGGGGGACAGCAATCATCCGGCGATTTCGAAAGAGAAACTGGGACCCCTTGTCAGAAGGCGTTCCCAGAAAAAACAGCAGGCCCGGTTGCTGTATCGCCTCAGTAGAAAATTTCAGCCGGAGACGATCCTGGAAATGGGAACCGCTGCCGGACTGAGCGCTTCGTATATCAAGTTTCCTGTTCCGGAAAGTAAAATGATCAGCATGGAAGGATGTTCCAATCTGGCTTCCGTTGCTGAAAACACATTCAGGGAATTGAACATTAAAAATATTGAAATCCGAACAGGCGATTTTGAAAATACTTTACCCGAAGTTCTCCAACAAGTCAAAAAGCTGGATTTTGTATTTTTTGACGGCAACCACCGTAAGGAGGCCACACTCGGTTATTTCTCTCAATGCATCGAAAAAATTACGGAAAACAGTCTGTTTGTTTTTGATGACATCCATTGGTCGCCCGGTATGGCTGAAGCCTGGAACAGCATCAAAAGTGATCCGCGTGTCATGATTTCCATCGATTTGTTTTGGCTGGGATTGGTATTTTTCCGCAAAGGAACTCCCAAACAGGATTTTGTAATTCGGTATTAAGAAAGATATTTTGCCACGATCGGTAAGCGCCTTCCCATGCCGAATGCTTTTCCCGAAACCCTCAAAATAGGCGGGGTCTGGTATCTTTTGTATTCGTTGATATTTACCAAACGCAGCACTTTCTTCACCAGCTCTTCTTCGAATCCCATGGCGATAATTTCTGATGGTCCTTTTCTGAGTTCGATATACTGATAGAGAATTTTATCGAGCACGGCGTAGTCCGGCAAAGAATCCTGATCTTTTTGGTCCGGCCGTAATTCAGCAGATGGTGCCTTCATAAGAATATTTTCAGGAATCACTTCGCCGTTGCGGTTGATGTATCTTGCCAGTTCGTAAATATCGGTTTTGTAAACATCGCCCAACACCGACAGACCGCCGTTCATGTCTCCGTAGAGCGTCCCGTAGCCCACAGCTGCTTCGCTTTTATTGCTGGTATTCAGCAAAATGTATCCGAATTTATTGGACAATGCCATCAGGATGACACCGCGGATACGGGCCTGAAGGTTTTCTTCCGTGATGTCGAACGGTTTTCCCTGAAAATAAGGTTTCAGCGTTTTGTTCATCGTATCGAAGGAGCTTTCGATGGGAATGATATCGTGTGGCATCTGCAAATTTTCTGCCAGTTTCAGCGAGTCGCTGACGGAATGATCGGACGAAAATTTCGAAGGAAGCAACACGTTGTAAACATTATCATTCCCCAATGCTTCGGCTGCAAGCACAGCGGTGACCGCCGAATCTATTCCGCCCGAAAGGCCCAGAATGGCTTTTGTAAATCCCAGCTTGGTAAAATAGTTCCGGATGCCCATCACCAGTGCATCATGGATCAACGCCGGTTTGGACGGAATTTCCTGACTGATAAAATTTTTAGTATTAATGGTTTCCTCCAGATCGTACACTCTCAGATCTTCTTCGAAATAATTCAGCACATCGACCACTTTGCCGTCGGGGGCCATCACCACGGAACCTCCATCAAAAAGCAATTCGGTTTGGGCTCCCACATGGTTGACATAAAATAACGGAAGATGATATTTCAGGGTGTTCCTGCGCAGCACTTCTTCTCGGATCCTGGCCTGATTGTAGTTAAAAGGAGAAGCGGCAATGTTGATCATAATATCCGGGTTATGGACGATGAGTTCCTCCATCGGGTTGACGGTGTAAAGCCGGTTTTGTTCCACATCCCAGATGTCTTCACAAATGGTCAACGCAATCTTTTTTCCTTTAAATTCGATGATTTCAAATTCCCGGTTCGGTTCAAAATAGCGGTATTCGTCAAAGATGTCATAGTTGGGGAGCAGTGTCTTGTGGATCATATTCTTCACCTTTCCGTCTTCCAGAAAAGCCGCTGCGTTGAACAACAGTTTTCCTTTTTTGCTGGTATTCGGGGTGGGCATACCCACAATGGCTGCAATATGCTGGCAGGAAACTGCAATTTCATCCACGGCCTTTTTTGCTTTGGCGACAAAATCCTCAAACTCCAGAAAATCCCGGGGCGGATAGCCGGTGATCGCCAGCTCGGAAAAAACAACCAGATCCGCATTTAAATCCTCTGCTTTCCGGATTGCATTCAGGATTTTTTCCTTGTTGCTGTTGAAATTTCCAATGTGGAAATTTATTTGTGCCAATGCTATTTTCAAAACGCCAAGTATTTGAATTCAACAGCAAAAGTAAGGAATCGCAGACAATTATTTTTTGAAAAATTCTCAAAGAGAATACTTTTTTCAGTAATTTTGAGTTATTAACATAAGATACTAAAAACGAAACCAATGAAAAAAATCGCATTACTGATAGCTGCTGTCTTAACGTCGGCGGTTATGTACGGACAATTTACCATCGGTCCTCAAATTGGATACACAGCATCCAGTCTTTCTTTAAACGGGCAGGATATTAAAACAAATGTGCAGAGTAATTTTGCGCTTGGTGTTTTCATGCGTATAGGAAGTAAGGTCTTTTTACAACCGGAGGTGAACTACCTTACTCAGGGAAATGTGTTTACAATTAATAGTGTTAGAGAGCAAACTGTTAATTTAAAGTCAATACAGGTTCCATTAAGTCTTGGATTTAGATTGTTAAATTTCAAAGTTGTAAAATTGAGTGTTTTCGGTGGAGCAACGGCTAATTTTGTTGTTAATAAAGATGTCGGTGTTTCAGGAGCAGCTCAGGCTACCGGTGATTATCTAAATGCAGATAATTTTAAAAATGCCAATTACCAATATCAGGTGGGAGTCGGTCTTGACATTGCAACTTTTGTTCTTGATGTGAAGTATTATGGCGGTCTGAGTGATTTGACAAACGGAGATGTGACCCTTAATAACGGATCCATTTCCTCTGCAAAACCAAATGCATTTATGGTTACACTGGGATGGAAAATTCTGTAAAGTAATTGAATAATAAGATCAAAAGATGTCAGTACTTCGGTGCTGACATTTTTTTTGGAATTGGTTGATTATGAAAAGATTTCTGGTTACAACAGTGGTTGGAGTTTTGCTGATTTTGTTCCTGCAGTCATGCAGTCATCAGGGGCACGGGCCTATAATCCCGGTTTCGAAACTGCCGAAAGTTACAGTTAAAATTCATCGTTACGGCAAAGCGTTGTTCGGCCTCGATACATTGCATTTTCAGGAAGGACTAAAAAAGCTGCAGAAATCTTTTCCGTATTTTCTGGATGCGGATCTGGACGATACTGCCAACGTAAATCAGTTGTATCGGTATGTGACCGACACGGGGATAGCCCATGTTTATCGTCGGACCATGAAAGTCTATCCGGATCTTAGTAAACTCGAAAAGCAGCTGTCTTCGGCCTTTTCGCATTTCAAATATTACTTTCCCAATGATGCGCTGCCACAGGTTTTTTCCTACGTTTCCGACCTCTATTTTGAGCATCCCATCCTCAGACGCGATTCTGTGCTGGTCATTGCACTGGACGATTATTTAGGGAAAAATTACCTTCCGTATGAAGAGCTGAATATTCCGGAGTATCACCGCAGGTGTATGCAGGAGCCCTTCATCCCCATCGATGTGATGAACTCCATTTACAGCCATTATTTCTATCCGTCTATTCCTCCGGGTGACGTGCTGGCCAAAATGGTCAATGCCGGGAAACGCCTGTATTTTCTGGATGCCATGATGCCGATGGTGCCTGATTCAGTAAAAATCGGTTACACTGCAGCCGAGATGAAATGGATGGAAAAGCACAAAAAAGATGTCTGGGCTGTCCTGGTGAAAGACAATCTGTTGTACTCCACCAATTACATGACCATGAACAAATTGACCCAGCCGGGACCTTTTTCCGATGGTTTTTCCAATGATTCGCCTGCGGCGATGGGCAATTGGTTCGGATGGCAGATAGTCCGCAGATACATGAGCAAATATCCGAAAACTACGTTGCTGCAGCTGATGAAGATGGGCGATCCCCAAAGTATTCTTCAGAAATCAGGCTATAAGCCATAAGCTAAAGGGCGGAAATACTGGACTTTAAACTGAAAAATGATTACATTTGTTGGTACCAAACCAGCTAAATGTACTTCCATGCTTGTGAAAACCTACGGCAGCGCTATTTTCGGTATTGATGCCATGATCATCACCGTCGAGGTGAATGTGGGAAAAGGTTCCAAGTTTTTTCTTGTCGGTTTGCCCGATAATGCGGTGAAAGAAAGCCAGGAAAGGATCCGGGCTGCACTGAGTAATGTGGATAAGAAATTTCCGGGGCGACGTATCATTATCAATATGGCTCCTGCCGATATCCGGAAAGAAGGATCGGCTTACGACCTGCCCATTGCCCTGGGGATTCTGGCCGCTTCAGATCAGATTGTACCGGAACATTTGAGCGAATATGTGATCATGGGAGAGCTTTCGCTGGACGGCGGGATCAAACCCGTCAAAGGGGCGTTGCCCATTGCGCTGGCCGCTAAGGCAAATGGTTTTAAGGGCGTTATCGTCCCTTATGAAAATGCCGGCGAAGCAGCCATTGTGGAAGGAATAGAAGTCTATGGCGCCCGGCACATTCTGGAAGTTTGTGATTTCCTGGATGATGCAGGGACATTAGAGCCATTCAATGTCAACCCGGAGGATGCCTTTCTCGAGAAGCTGAATCATTTTGACTTTGATTTTTCGGAAGTCAAGGGGCAGGAAAACATCAAAAGAGCGTTGGAAATTGCCGCCGCCGGCGGTCATAATGTGATTATGATCGGGCCGCCGGGATCCGGAAAGACCATGCTGGCCAAACGCATATCCTCCATCCTGCCGCCGTTGACACTTTCGGAAGCCATCGAGACGACTAAAATTCATTCTGTGGTGGGTGCATTAAGCAGCGAAACTTCCCTTATCACCACACGGCCTTTTCGGTCGCCGCATCATACCATCAGCGATGCCGGTCTGGTAGGCGGAGGAACTTATCCGCAGCCGGGTGAGATTTCACTGGCACAAAACGGCGTGTTGTTTCTGGATGAACTTCCCGAATTTAAACGAACGGTGCTGGAAGTCATGCGGCAGCCCATGGAAGATCGTGTTGTGACCATTTCACGTGCCCGCATCACAGTGGAATTTCCTGCCAGTTTCATGCTTATAGCCGCCATGAACCCCTGTCCCTGCGGATATTACAATCATCCCGAAAAGGCCTGTGTCTGCGCTCCGGGCGCGGTAAAGAAATACCTGAACCGGATCTCTGGACCATTGTTCGACCGGATTGATATTCATGTGGAAGTGGTTCCGGTTCCTTTTAAAGATCTGGCGGAAGCGCCGCCGGCAGAAAAAAGTGCCGTGATCAGAAAAAGGGTGATCCGTGCAAGAAGTGTTCAGTCGGAGAGATTCAGGAACCACAGGTCGGTGCACAACAACGCCCAGATGAACCGCAATGATCTGGATCAATATTGTCAGCTGAATGAAACGGGAAGGCAATTGCTGAAAACAGCCATGGAAAAGTTAAGCCTTTCTGCCCGTG
>CAYWBO010000052.1:0-20074 GCA_964456625.1 uncultured Lentimicrobiaceae bacterium
GTGACGCCATGCATGGCGTCACTACAACCGACTGAAAAATCCGTCATTGCGATGATTTCGCCAACGGCGAAGAAGAAGCAATCTCTTCCTTACTCGATACTCGTCCTAATATGAGATCGCTTCGTCGGTCACCTCCTCGCGATGACGATTTCTTTGTCTGACGATTGTTCCCACAAAAAAGGCTGCCCGCTTTCGCAGACAGCCTCTTATATGTGCCAGTACAAGTATTAGATCTCTTCGGTCTCCACGATCTTGGCCAGCAGGTCGGCGTAAGGGATCATAAGATATTTCTTTGATTCGAAGTCGAATTCGGTGCCGGAGAATTTCTTGTAATACACCACGTCGCCCACGGCGATACCGGGGTTTTCGATGTTGCCCAGAGCCACCACTTTGGCATATTGCGGTTTTTCCTTGGCAGTGTCGGGAATAATAATTCCGGAGGCTGTTTTTTGTACTTCTTTTCCTTCTGTAATGTCTAACAAAACATTTTCATTCAAAGGTTGTAATTCTTTCATCTCTGTATATTGTTTAGATTAATATTTAAATTTTATTGAATTCCGAGTAATGTATTGATTTTGGTTTTATCAAATCCCACGATGATCTGGCCGTTGATGTCGGTCTGGGGCACCCCCTGCTGTCCACTCCGGCGCACCATGGCTTCGGCGGCTTTCTGGTCTTTGGAAACGTCGATGTCGGTAAACCGGATGTTGTTCTTTTTCAGATGTGTCTTCAACGTATTGCACCAGGTACAGGTGGGTGTGGAATACACCGTGACGCGTTTCGCCGGTTTTTCTTCGCCTGTGGCTGTGGCATGATACAGACTGTCTTCGAACAGACTTTTGTAAAAACCTTCGTCGTTGCAGCCCTTCACTACCTTCGAGAATTTCTGTCCTTCGAAAACCAGCAACGAAGGAGCCGAAGTCACGTCATATTTTGTATGAATATCGCGCACCGTGGTCACATCGGCGGCCGCCACATTTACTTTCTCCATCTGCTGCAAGGCACTCACCAGGCTGTTATAACTGCAGTCGCTTACCTCGGAACCCTTTTTGTACAGCAGCACATAGTTTCTGCTTTCCGGATTGAGGAAGCCTTGCATTTCGTCGAATGAAGCAACATTCTTAATTTCCATATCCTATTCTTTTGTTCTGCGTCATCAAATCAATGATTATGCCATGCCGGAAAATGCCTGTCGGCAAATGACTATTTTTCAGTCATGACAATTTTTCATTTCTTCCGTCAGTAAATAAAAGGGATCACTTTTTTGGTTCTGGCCCGGTAAGCTTTATAATCTTCGCCAAACTGTCCGACGAGGCCCTTTTCCTCGTAAGGCATCTTCAACAGCAGCGCTGCTGTCAGCGCCAGGATCACCGCCAGCCGGAGTGGCGAGTAATAGGTCACCACCAGCGGGATGAAAGCCACCACCTGCGCCAGATACATGGGATGCCGGATGTATCGGTAAGGGCCGGAGGTAACGAGTCTCCCGCCTTCCCTGGGCAGCGGCCGGATGTTGACATTGCCAATGCCTGCCACATAGATGGCGACGATGCCCAGGACGATACCGAAGAATTCCACGATCAGCCCGAATGGGGAACCGGCGAGCCATGCTCCGCTGACAGCCAGGAAAAGCAGGCTCCCCAGCTGAACGGTTACCAACAGGTTCGGATATATTTTTTCTTTGAACATGATGTTTTAAAAATGGCCGGCCCCGGCACTTAGTTTTGTGCAAGTAGAGAGAAAGTGTTGTTTCCCGGAACCGGCAGGCAAAAGTAAGAAAAGTTGAAGTTCATTTTTCACAACGGCTTCTTCTCGGGAACTAAATCCGGGGAAACGGATCACTGATATGAGCTTCCCTGGTTTCCTGACTTCCATCAGGCAAGTAAACCCCGGGAACCCGTCCTTCGGGTTAATCTTCCTCTTCATCGCTGGGGAACGTGATCCTGGGTTTTTTCCAATAATCATCATCGTCGTCATCCTCGCCCATGAGTTCGGAGATCTCTTCTTCGATTTCCCAGGAATATTTCTTCCGCCTCGGACCTGACTTCTTATAATAAAAGGCCATGACAATACCCGAGAAAAGTCCGCCCATGTGGGCTTCCCAGGAAATATGTTGTTTCGGGAAGAAGCCGGGGAAAGCGCCCCAGATAAGACTCCCGTAAAGGAAAATGACGACCAGGGAAAGGGCTGCCAGCGGTGTATTTTTCCGGATCACCCCACTAACGAACAGAAAGGCTGCCAGACCATAGATCACGCCGCTGACGCCGATATGATACGCATCGCGGCCACCGAACCACACCCAGATGCCGCTCATCAGCCAGATGAAGATCAGCACTTTCAGAGAAAGATCCCGGTAGAAATAAAACAGGGCCACGCCCAGCACCAGGAAAGGAATGGAATTGGCACCCAAGTGCTTGAACCCCTCGTGAATCAGCGGTGCCAGTATGATGCCGGGAAGGCCGTTGACATGCAGCGGATGTACGCCGAAACGAACAAAGTCCAGGCCGAAGCTGTACTGGATCAGCTGGATGACCCACATCAGCAACAACAATACAAGGGGAATAAAAAGTGCACCTGTAAATTTCTTTTTTTCACTTCCCATGATTCTTTGATTTTCTTCCTAACATCAAATAGCCTGCCAATCGTGCCGTCTTTGTCTTTTCGGCCGGTATCAACACAAAGGTATGGGAAATTTATTTTGCTGTAAAGACGCCATGCATGACGTCTCTGCAACAAAAGAGGCACAAGATCTTACGCTTTACTTGCTGCGAACAATCTTTTCGACGCCTTTGATCTGCATCAATTTATGTTCAAGTTGGTTGAGATGTTCGTTGTCTTTAATCATCAGGGTCACCTTTCCTTCGAAGCGCTTGCCAACGGTTTGAAAGGTAATAGAACGCATATTGATCCTGAGATCATTGGATATGGTTTTGGTCACCGCTTCCACCAGTCCCAGGGAATCCTGCCCCAGGATCTTGATGTTCACCATATAAAAAGCTTTATCGGTGAGGTTGACCCATTTCACATCCAGAACCCGGTAAGAATAACGTTCTTTAAGGCGCTTTGCATTCGGGCAGTTGTTCCGGTGGATGGAGATGCTACCCAGGTTAGTTACAAAGCCGAACACCTGATCGCCCGGCACCGGGTTGCAGCATTTGGCAAAGCGATAATTGACATTTTTGACATTATCGCCAATGTAAAGAATGTCATCCGACCCTCCCTTTTCCGAGACAGTGGCGGATTTTTTTTCCGAAACCACCTCTTCCACAGGCTCTTCCTGTTTTTCACTAAGATAATTTTTCAAGACAGATTTCACCAGGCTTAGGTCCAGTTTCTCGATAGCAAGCAGGTAGTACAGCTCCACAGAAGTATCCAATCTGAAATGTTTGACGAGGTAGTTGATCAGGTCGTCGGAGCTTTTCAGCTTCCAGTTTCTGAGCTTGCGCTGCAACAAGCCCTTCCCTATCTCAGCCTCGGCATATTTGTCTTCTTTCAGCTGCCGCTTGATGTGGTTCCGGGCTTTAGCAGTCGCCACAAATGCCAGCCAGTCGGCTTTGGGCTTTTGATTTTTTGTGGTGAGGATGTCGACCCTGTCGCCGTTTTTCAACACATGACGTATGGGCACCACCCTGTTGTTTACCCTTGCCCCGCTGCAGGTATTGCCGATAGTGGTATGGATGTCGTACGAAAAATCCAACACCGTGGAACCCATCGGCAGACGCCTCAAATCACCTTTTGGTGTGAAGACAAAGATATACTCCTGGTTCATTTGGGGACGGTACGCGTATTCGTCGCCCAGGGCTTCCGGATGTTCCAGCACATCACGCACCTGAACCAGCCAGTCGTCCACCTCTTTCGCGCGCATGAGGCCCTTATACTGCCAGTGCGCCGCCTGTCCTTTTTCAGCAACCTCATCCATACGGGCAGTCCGTATCTGCACCTCTACCCACTTGCTGTCAGGTCCCATCACAGTAGTATGTAACGACTCATAACCCGACGCCTTGGGCGTGGTTACCCAGTCGCGAAGCCTTTTGGGATTGGGATTGTAGATGTTGGTCACCAGCGAGTAAACGCGCCAGCAGTCTTCTTTTTCCTTGCTTTTGGACTTGCTGTTGATGATCACGCGGACGGCGAAAAGATCGTACACCTCTTCGAATTCCACATTCTGCTTTTTCATCTTCTCCCAGATGGAAGGCACCGATTTGGTACGCCACTTTATCTGGTAATCGAAACCGTTGGCAATAAGTTCTCTTTCGATGGGCTGGATAAAATCGTGAATATAAACCTCCCGTTTCCGTTTGGTAGCCTGAATCTTGTCAACGATGGCTTGATAGATATCCGGCTGCTCATAACGCATGAGCGCTTCTTCCATCTCGCTTTTGATCTTATACAACCCCAGCCTGTGGGCGATGGGAATGTAGATAAATTTGATTTCATCGAAGAATTTGATCTTCTGGCTTTTTGTCAGGGATGCCGGCCGTCTGACATCGTTGAGGCGGTGTGCCATCAAGAGCAGGATCACGCGGATATCATCGATCATGGAAAGGAAAAGATTCCTGAAAGTGTCCGACTGAAAAGAAACCCTTTCGGTGTGCAATGCCGAGATCTTCTGGAATCCCTGAATGATCTCCAGTACGTTTTTGCCAAAAGAGACTTTGATATGCTCGGCAGTTTTGTTGTCGGAGACATCCATGCTGTGCAACAGGGCACAGATGGCTGAAGGCACGCCCAGGTTGATTTCCCTTAGGGCGAGCGCCGCCACTTCTATATGGTGTTCAAAAAACGGAAGTCCCTCCGCGGTGGTTTTGTCCTTATAGGTCGCGACAGCATAATCCCAGGCTTTCTGAATAAACTCTCGTGCGTGCTTTCCTCCTTTGTCTTCAGTATAGGCGAGTAATTCATTAAGTTTCTCTCTTATTTTATCGTCGTTACGGGTCATGAAATGCTTCAAAATTATTTATGATGTTTGCCGTTCACTCATCAAAAATCATTCTCAACTGTGTCATGGGCAAAACAAATCAATGAATACTTTGTATTATTCCTGAAAAGGGTTTCAACGATGCTGGTACGGATAGGCACCCAGCAATCTCTGATTGTCGTAAGGCGCATAACAGAGCCTCCCAGTCAGGGAAAACGGTAACGGTAAAAAAACACAGGAAACTTTTTAGCAAATTCAAAACAGCCGGTTTTTTTATGAATTCACCCATCATTATTGTATTTCAACAGTCAATTTTCGAAAGGTCATCTCGTCGCAGCATGGTTGCAGCGTTGACAGGGCCCCCTTTTTCACCACACATTGCCCTTTGAAGTGAGCGATCCATGTACAGGTTTCTGCCTGATACGCATCGTGACCGCAAACTTCTATCAACGTCTCCACAACAAAATCAAAGGTATTGACAGGGTCGTTAAAAAGCACCAGGCTCTTTAAATCAGAGGCTCTGTCCAACGTTTGATCTCCCGGCTGTTTCCTTTCTTTTGTAGTCATGAATCGTTGCTGTTTCATTACAAATATAATCGAAAATTGCAAAAAGTGAAAGGGTCTATTGTTAAATAATCTGTATCGGTCTCCTTCCACGGGACATTCCCCTATGCAACTTCTTTGGCTTCAACTTAGTGGCCAAATTCTGTGCAAAGAAAAGAAGAAAAAAGCAATTTATTCAGAATGGGATGAAAATATGTTTCTACCTTCCTTTTTTCATCCAGCGCGGAAGGATCACTCTATTGGTCCGGTTATAACCTACCAGGTTTTCGTTGATCTTGATAACATCTTCAACAGAATAAAAAGCCTGAGGGTTAAATTTGTTGATAATTTCCACGATCTTTTGATTGTCGCTGCGTTTCACGATGGAATAGATAACATGAACACCGCCATCTTTTCCCTCTGCCTCGATAACCGTAGCACCAAAACCGTTTTCCTTCAGGCTTTCAATCAGTGAGGAGGCATTTTTTTGGGTAATAATCCGGAACATGCGTATGCCCAGCGCCAGCTTCTGCTCAATGCGTAATCCGACATAATTTCCGGTTGCAAAGCCCGCGGCATAGGCTATATAGCAGGTCACATTGTCAAGATTTTGCATGATCCGCGTGATGGCGATCAACCAGATCAGAACCTCGAAAAAACCCAGGATGGGCGCTACGACTTTATTTCCTTTGGCCACAAAAACAATACGAAGCGTATCCAACGAAACATCCATGATGCGGGAACTAAAAATCAGAAAAGGCAACAGCACATAGGTAAACCAGAAAGTATCAAAGAAGGAAGCATTCATTACTTCAATTTTATATCAAAATTAACTAAATCAGCATGAAAAGTCTAGAAAATACAACTTACGTTCAGAAATCATGTATTGAATTTCGTCGAATTATAGAACCCTTTAAAGAAGGCTTTCGCATTTTTTCCAAGGTTTTGAGTTTTGTAACCCCCTTCCTGAACAAATAAAGTCTGGAATCCCATGCTGGAAATTATTTGTCCGTTTTGGTAAAAATCCTTAGCCACAAGAGGCCAGGTACCTGTGGGGTCTCCTTTGGAAGTATCAAATCCAAGCGAAACGATCAGATAATCCGGTTTGAACTTCATGATCTGTTCAATGGCTTTCAACAAGTGCTCACGGTACATTTCGTAAGTAATTGTTTCCGGAAGCGGGAAGTTTTTATTGTAACCTAAACCAGCACCCTCCCCTCTTTCGTCACTGAACCCGGAAAAATAAGGATAGGCAAAACTGGGATGGCCATGTATGGAAAGCGTAAAAACATCCGGTCGATCGTAGAAAATCTGCTGCTGTCCGTTTCCATGATGATAATCCAGGTCAAGAATAGCCACTTTCCCATATCTCGAAAGGAAGTTAGCTGCGATGGCATTATTATTGAAATAGCAAAATCCGCCAAATACATTTTTCTCTGCATGATGACCGGGGGGACGGGTAAGAACATAAGCGGCACGGGTTCCCTGTAAGATTTCATCAGCAGCCGTCAACGTGCTGTCCACGCCCGAACGAGCGGCAAGATAGGCGTGTTTATTGAGTGGTGTAAAGGTATCAATGCAATAATATCCTGCTCTTACACTCAATTCCTTCGGTGGCTTGGTATTATTGCGGATGGGAAAGACGTAAGGATAAACAGATTTATCGACAGCAATTTTTTGTATAACCTCTTTAAAGTATTGGAAATATTTATGATCATGGACATCGGTAATAAAATGGTCGGGATAATGATGGGCTTTTTGCTCCCTAAAAATCCCTGTTGGTATAATTTCCTTCAAAATACTTTGAATGCGCACAGGAGCCTCAACATAGCCTCTTTCCTTAATGTGATGGATAAAGTGTTTATCGTTAACAACGAGAAAAACAGAGGGTTTCCCATTAGCCGGAACAGGTTGTGACTCGGATTTTTTCTTCTGGTATTGAAAAGGACGAATTTTTACCGGATCATCTATAATGCTGTCGATTACCTCTTTTACATAGGTTTCTGGACAATAATCACCATACTTCCGATGAAGAATGGCGGTTACCACCTGTTTAAAATAATCTCCGGGAAGCTCATCGGAAATCCCCAGACCATCAAAAACCAAATAAGGCGGATCTGTATCGCCAGGTTTTACAGGCATTTCGTATTTTGTGTTGATAACAGGCCGCGCACCAAATTTTTCATAAAAGGCAAGCCGTTTCTTGTTTTGGTTTAAAATAGCCGGATTCTTACTCAATGCAGGATCATCGGGAAGACATTCATAAAATAATCCTTTTGCACGGACTGACTGAGCCTCCTCCCTGACGCGCTGATATAAAGCACTTCCCACGCCGGACGAGCCTTTTGATGGTGATACGGCAAGATAATCCAAATAGTAAAAATGCAGATCGGGCATATGGAGTAAGAGCGCAAATCCTTTTATGTTTTCATTGTAACTGTCGGCCACAAAAAGCATCGCATGAAAATGATATTTCAACGGATCGATAAGCTGATCGCTTATCAGGTCAATCTTTTCCTGACCGATAGTACCAAACTGCTTATTGATAAGGTCCTTAACCTGTTCAATGGCTCTGGTATTCACACTTAAATAGGGATTGGAAATCTTCCGTATCCTGAACATTGTTTTGTTTTAAGGCTTTTTCTTTACAAAAAAGACCAGATCATCTCTTTTATCGTAATAATCTTCAAACTGTGCTTTCAGCTGGTAGCCGTTTTTCGCGTAAAATGCACGGGTAGAAGTATACTGGTCCCTGGAAGATGTTTCCACATAAATTCCGGCACCTCCCTGGTTAAAAATATCGTTTTCCGTTTCTTTCAAAAGGACCTTTCCCAGTCCGTGGTTACGGAATTTATCATGCACGGCGATCCAGTAAAGGGCATAGCTGTTTTTGGTGCCGGGAATTTTTCCGTAACATGAATAGCCCATCGTTTCACCCTTCCCGCTGTCCGCAAACACAAATTCATAGCCGCTGGAAGTTCCTTTGGCCAGGTTTTCTTCCACCAGTTCCGCTGCAATACCGATCTCCTCGGCATTGAAATAACCCGTTGACGTGACCATGTCGCGAACGGCTTCAACATCGGCTTGTCTTACGGTGCGCCGGAAAGAAATTTTATCTAAGTCCATACATCTTCAATAATGCGTTTCATCACATCCGTAAAATCATAACCTGCTTCCTGCGTGGCGGCATAAAAACCGGCGTCATCAGAAAGGCAGGGATTGGCGTTGACTTCCAGTATCCAGGGGTTGCCCGATTCATCCACCCGCAGGTCCACGCGGGCAAAACCTTTCAGTCCGAACAAATGCCAGCAGTCTGTGCAGATCTTTTTCAGCTTTTCAGCCAGCAGGGGTTCCTTTTTTTCAAGTCCGAAGGCGCGGAGGGTGTGTTTGTACTCAAAGGACTCTTCGTCCCATTTGGCCCGGTAACCAATGATCCGGGGTTTGTCCTTGGGGTATTTGTCGAAAATTATTTCGGGGATGGACAAAACTTCGGGACCTTTCTTGCCTCCCAGCACCGAAATATTGAATTCACGCCCGGTAATATAGCGCTCAAAAAAGTAGTTGATATCCGGATGTGCTTTCCGGAATTCGCTGATCTTTTCAGGATCTCCGGGCAGGATGTTCTCCTCTTCGATTCCCACAGAAGCGTCTTCCATCACCGGCTTAGCAATAAAAAGTGCCGACGGATCTGTATCTGATGAGAAGTCCCAAAATTCGGGCGCCGGAAGTCCTGCAGCCATCATGATCTTCTTGGAAAGGGTCTTATTCCCTGTCACATAGATGCTCTCCGCCGGGCAACCGGCATAAGGAATTTTCAGATGTTCCAGTAAGACAGGGGCCAGATGGATCAGCTTGCCGTCCCCGTCCAGGCTCTCCACCAGGTTAAAGACAAACCACGGTTTGATCTTCAGCAACTTTTCGCTGGTTTCCTCCAGGTCAATCCCGGTAAAAAGGCGTACCGTTTCATAGCCCAGCGCTTCCAGTGCATTTTCCACCACACAAGCCTGGTCGAGTACATCCAGCTCGTCCTCGGCTGCTGATGCTGAAATAGCATTGATCAGAATGACGACTTTTTTCATGTCGTGCTTATTTGCTCTTTTACCGGCACATGGGAAACGACCTTTTGCAGGGCCGAATCCATGATCATTTTCATCAATTCGATATAAGAAATCCCGTTCAGCCTGCTGAGAATGGGCAAATCGGAGTGCGTTGGATGGATCCCTGCCAGCGGGTTGATCTCCAGAAAATTCGGGATACCTCTCTCATCCATCCTTACGTCCACCCTGCCGGCGTCTTCACACCCCAGCAACCGGTAAACGTCCAGTGCCAGGTGCTCGCAGGCTTCCTTCGCGGGGCCTTTTGCAGCTACATATTGCACGCGTGACTCCCAATGTTCCTTATTGTCGTAAGAATAAACATCCTGCTCGGCTTTCTTGTTCAGGACAATCTCCATCGTCCCCACCGCCCTTGCCTCATCACCGGTTCCTACAATTCCCACCGTAAATTCCCGTCCGGGAAGGAAGGTCTCCACCAACACAGGCTGTTTGTATTTTGAAAGTAACTGCGGACAGATCAAAGCGAGTTCACCAGGGTTTCGCACCACGGATTTGCCGTCGATGCCTTTTCCCGTGCCCTCGGCCACAGGTTTCACAAAGACGGGATAGGGAAGTTTCATTCTTGCAATATCGCTTTCGGTGCGAATCACAAAGAAATCAGGGGTGGCAATGCCTCCGTCGCGGATCACCCGTTTTGTCATCCCTTTGTCCAGTGTCAGCGCCAGCACCAGCGGCGATGAGAAGACGTACGGGATCCTGTAGGCGTCGAGCAGGGCCGGAACCTGCGCTTCCCGGGCGTTGCCGTAAAGCCCCTCGCTGATATTGAAAACCAGATCCCAGCGGTCGCCGTTTACCAGACGCAACATCAGTTGTTTCAGATGACCGATCCTTTCGGTCCGGAAGCCCAGTTCCTGCAACGTGTTTTCAATGGCTACGATGGTTCCCTCCTGATCGAATTCAGCGGTTTCGTCCTCGGAGAATCCCATTTTCAGGTATTCGGAACGCAGATCGTAGGTAATGCCAATTTTTATCATTTCGTTGGCTTGTTAATGTGGGAATCATCCCGCCCATGCCTATGCATAGTCGGGATATTTGAAAATTTTATCTTCATAATTTCTGAGGATCACTTCACCGTTTTCCCTGCCTTCGAAATATTCAGGCAACAGCGGGATCTTACCGCCTCCTTTGGGAGCGTCGATCACAAAATGCGGAACGGCATACCCTGAAGTAAATCCCCGTAATCCTTTAATAATCTCGATTCCTTTTGCGACTCTGGTCCTGAAATGGGATGAGCCCGGGATCGGGTCGCACTGATAGAGATAGTAAGGTTTCACTCTTGCTTTCAGCAGTTCGTGGGTCAGCTCTTTGTAAACTTCCACACTGTCGTTGATGCCTTTCAGCAATACCGTCTGGCTACCCAGCGGAATCCCAGCGTCAGCAAGTCTGTTGCAGGCTTCACGCGTTTCGGGCGTCATCTCAGCAGGATGCGTAAAATGCAGGCTGATGAACAACGGGTGGTATTTCTTCAGCATCTGTGTCAACGCCGGCGTGATCCGCATGGGCAACACGGCAGGAACTTTGCTCCCGATCCTGATAAATTCCACATGCTCGATGGCCCTTAACCGCGACAGGACGTATTCCAGCCTGTCATCAGAAAGCGTCAGCGGATCTCCACCGGAGATCAGCACATCTCTTACTTCGCGGTGCTCCTGAATGTAAGCAATCGCATTATCGATCTGCGCGGTACCGGCATGCATCTTGTCCTTTTTGGAAACCATGTGCGTGCGGGTACAATATCTGCAAAAGGCAGAGCAGAAACCGGTAACCAGAAAAAGTACACGGTCGGGATAACGATGAATGATCAACGGTACCGGGCTGTCGTGTTCTTCCCCCAATGGATCGGATTCCTCCCCTTTGGATACGATCAGCTCATCCAGCACCGGGATCATGGTTCTGCGTAAAGGCTGCAGTGCGTCATGCTGATCCAGCAGGCTGGCATAATAAGGTGTTACCCTGATGGGCAAATGGAGGGCCTGTTCTTTAAAACCCCTTTCATCTTCAGAAAGATGCAATACTTTCTCAAGCTGATCGAAAGAAGTAAAGCTGTGCCTTACCTGCCACTTCCAGTCAGTCCATTCAGCAACGGACGTGCCGGGAAAATGACGTTCCAGGAATTGTAAAGAATGGTCAGAAACAACGTAATTTCCGGATTCCTTCAAGGAAAGGTTTTCAAAAAACGCTGTTGGATTTTCGGCTACTCGACCGGATGGCGGAGGGTCGTCAAAATCCTCTTGCAACGAAGAAGAAGTTGACAAACATACATTTTTAGTTTTCATCTCTTTAGAAGAGAATAATAATTGTTTTCAGGTTACTTTTTTACTAAAAATTTTAATTATTAATACCCTTAATTTTTCCGCAAAATTATATCAAAATTCATCAAATGGTTCTAAAAACTTTATTTTTTTACCATTTCACAACGGATTACAAAACAGTACTTTACGTCATATAAACAAGGCCTTTGAACTCTAATACGCAATATTGGAAAATTTAGGGGTTAAAAAAACGTCAATCAATCGCTTTCCGGGCTGTTCCCTCGATCAAAAGAATCCTGATACATCGATGAATTAACGCTTATTTTTTATCCTCATTGACCACTTCAATAGGCATGGGATTAGTAACCGAACCGGAATAGACGGAAATATGCGGGAACGGAATTTCGATACCTTCTTCATCGAAACGCTCTTTAATAGCCTCCATGAGCGCGTTTTTGACTTTGATCCAGTTTTGTTTGGTGCTCCAGACATAGAACAGCAGATCCAGCGATGAGCTTCCGAAATCATTGAAAATAGCCATGGGCTCGGGATAGTTCAGACAATCGGGTTCATTTTTGGCGATTTCCATCAAGATAGCCCTTACTTTTTTTAAATCTTCCTTATAAGCCACACCTATTTTCAAATCGATTCTCCTGATTGGAAACCGGGTGACATTAGTAAACGGTGTTTTGATGAGCATCTCGTTGGGGATCCTGACATAACGGTTATCGAAAGTACGGAGTTTTATGGATAACAAGTCAATGGAAATTACCACCCCTGTATTATCGTTAATGCTCACAATATCGTTAAGGTCAAAAGGGCGTTCTCCGATCAGGAACAACCCGCTGATGATATTGGAAACGCTGGTTTGTGAAGCAAAGCCGATGGCTATTCCAATCACACCTGCCGTTCCCAGCAACGCGCCGACCTCAAAACCCAGCGCCTTCAAAAATGAAATGATTATGAGTACTAAAAATGTGTAAACGAAAAAACGGCTGGCCAACAGGCCTACGTGCGGCGAGTATCGTTTACTCACCTGTTTCTTTATGAGTTTCCCCAGCCACAGCGTTACCACCACGCCCACAATCAGAAAAATAGCTGCACGAAACAGTACCAAAGGGTCTATTTTGGTTAGAAATGCCAGAAAGTCGTTGTTTTTCATCGTTCTATATTTTAGGGTTTGGTAAGCTAAGCGTGTGACGCATTATAATGGGGCTGATTTTCTTCAACAAAACACTCTTTTTATCAGGATTTTTTGGCTTTTGAATCAGCGTAAATTTCCCGATGGACTTTAAAAAACTCTGGCTGAATTTCACACCGGTAAGTTCATCATTTTTTGTGTATTCAAACTGTATTTTATTGGTATAGAAATTTTGTCCGTCGGCATATACGCCTAAATTTTCGAGCCTCACGATTTGATTTCCGGCAACCAGATTTGAATTTCCTTTATTGACAATTTCTACCGGGCAGGTGATTTTAGCAGGGTCAACGTTTTTCATGGGTTCAAAATAAATTTCAGGAAAATCTTCAAAGATCAGTTCTCCTTCAAAGAAATTTCCGTTCCAGGTGTGAGAAAGCAGCATGGAAGGAAACTCTCCCAGCGAAATATCCAACTGCTTACCCAGTTTTATTGAAATCCATGCAGGGAAAAGATAATAAAAGGCAATATCATTGCCTTCAGGGATAAACAAGGGTTCCTTAAACGTGAGCTGCAGGGGCATCTCAGGCAGGCAAGGTAAAAATCCGACATGAATTTTTTTATCCATCGTAACCCATTTACTCCATACCGCATCTTTCGGCGGACTGGCGTTTTTCTTTTTGGGCTGATACTGATAGAAAAGTTCCGTGGTTTGCACTTTTTTCTTCAGCCAGACCTGGGCATTAGCCACTTCCAGGTACACCCCTTCGCCGGTTTCCAGGTCCAGAGACTGCCCCAGTTGTATGGCTTTAAATTCGTTGTTCTCCATAAAAATTCCAACATTAAATGTTATCAGAAGTTTTCAAATGAAAATTCCTATTTCCTTTCCCGTTCGCTGATCTCATTCAGAATCTCCATCTGAAACTCCTGGATTTCCATCAGTTTGTTCCACTGATGCGTAAGCAGATGATCCACTTTCTCATGCAGGGTGCGGATCTCAAGTTCCGCTTTCAGGTTCACCTTATAGTCATATTGCGAGCGCATCCGGTCTTTGGCTTCCTGCCGATTCTGACTCATCATGATGATGGGCGCCTGCAGCGCCGCCAGCGTCGACAACAGCAGATTCAGCAGGATGAAAGGATAGGGATCGAAAGGTCTTAAAAGCAGTACCAGTGAATTGATGATAATCCACACAAACATAAAGCTGCCGAAAACGATGATAAAGGTCCAGCTGCCGCCGAATTCGGCGATCTTGTCCGACAACCGCTCCCCAAAACTCCACTTCCGGTCAAACTGACCTTCTATATTTTCGGATACCAATTCATGATTGGCCATGTTCTGCAATACATTCTCCTCCAACTCGGATAAGGCCCCTTTTTCGTCATGCAAAATATTCTGAACATACTTTAACCTGTAAGCAGCCAGATCATTTTCGCAAATGTAATTCTCAGAAACCCAGTCCGGTTTGTCAAGCCGGATTAAATCCTCAACCTGGTCCCTTATCATTTCTCCTTTTACCAGATCCTTCATGGGAAAGGTTTTACCGCATATAGCACATTGTCCTCCCTGATGTCCGTTTGATTTATTCATAATAAAAAGTTTTACTTCGAAAAATAACCATGGTCGGCCTCCGTGAAAGCCACAGGTAAAAATAAGCATTTTTAGATGAAACCGTAAATCCCGGGAGCCCTTCCCTGTCGCATCCTCAAAAAAATCCTGAAACATTTAAATGAGTTGTTGAAAATGAAGATGATTTCGGAAAAATCCGGCTGCTATCCAAGAGCATCCTGATCATAAAAATAAAGCCATAACAACAATATAACGTTGGAAAACAAGCATTTGATTTCGATAAAAATTTAACGATAATTAACGTTTTCCCCGGATTGAGCGGACGTGAAACCGGAATACATTTGCCGCTCATTTAACTTAATTTAATAGTATATGAAAAAACTCATTTTGGTGTTAGCAGTTTTGCTTACCGTAAGTTTCGCTCAGGCTCAAACCACCGGTAATACTACTGCAAAAGCAGAAAAAACTGCACAGGTAAAAACTACCCCTGCTAAAAAAACTACCCGGACTGTACATCACAAAACGTACGCCAAAGCAACTGTTCATCACAGCAAAACCGCTGCTCACAAAACCGTAGCAAAAAAAGAAACCAAAGCTACGGTTCACCACAGCAAACATGCGACACACAAAGCAGTTGCCAAAAAAGGTACCAAAGCCACTGTTCATCACAGCAAAACCGCTGTTCATAAAACAGTCGCCAAAAAAAGTACAACGGCCGCTAAATCGGAAGAAAAGAAGTAGTAAAACCGCTTTACGTAAAAAGGTACCATTGGTTTCAGTGGTACCTTTTTTGTTTTATTCCTGCCCTTATTCGTAACGCAGCGCCCGCGACGGCCGGATGCGGGTGATGTAATAGGATGGCAGGATGAGCATCAGCAGACAGATGAGAAAAGTTCCTGCGTTGAGCATCAGCCAGTAGCTGGTGTGCAGCTCAACGGGCACATAGGAAACATAATAGCTTTTGGGATCCAGCTTAAAGATCCTGAACCGCTCCTGGAGATAATAAAATGACATGCCGATGACATTTCCCCAGAACATGCCCCGTCCGACGATGTATGCCGCCTTGTACAAAAATATCCGGCGGACAACCCGGTTGTTGGCCCCCAGTGTTTTCAGTACCCCCACCATGTTCGTCCTTTCAATGATCAGGATCAGCAAAGTCGAGACCATGGTGATGGAGGCCACCAGGATCATCAGTGCCAGGATCACGACAACGTTGGTATTCAGCAGATCGAGCCAGCTGAAGATCTCCGGGTATTCCTGCGTGATGGTTCTGACATTCAGATTAAATGGCAGGCTTTCGTAAATCGACTGCGCGATCTTGTCCAGCATGCTAAAATCCCGGATCTTGAGTTCGATGCTGCCCACCTCATCGGGTTTCCAATGGTTCAGGGCCTGAACCTGCCGGATGTCGCCAATGATGTAATGATTGTCGAATTCTTCAAGGCCGGTATGATAGATGCCGCTGACCCACAGCTTGCGGCCGATTGCCTCTGACTCACTCCCGGTTACAAACCAGACACGCAGCGGATCCCCCACTTTCAGCAGCAGCTTGCGGGCCATTTTTTCGGAGATCAACACCTGCCTTCCGGCGGTGGCCGAATCCAGCACGGGCAGGTGCCCGGCCACCAGATTGTTTTTCAGATAGCGCCAGTCATAGTTTTTACCCACGCCTTTCAGGATTACACCCTGGATCTGATCGGTGGTCTTCAGCACACCGGCTTTTTCGGCGGTAAACTGAATGTGCGTGATCTCCTTGTTTGCTCCAAGGTCATGCAGAAACCCGGTTTCCAGCTTCAGCGGCATCTGCTGGTACGATTCGTTTTTATCGAAGGGCACGATGCGGATGGGAGCCGCAAATCCCGTCACCTTATCGCTGATGGAATGCTTAAAGCCGATGACGATAGCCACCGATGCCAGCATCAGCGCCAGCCCCAGGGCAATGCTCACATAAGCAATGCGCACCACGGGGCGGGAATAGGTTTCCGTCCTTCCGGGGGCGATGTGCCGGGCTATGAAATACGCAACGTTCAAACCATAAGAATTTTGACAAATTTATCATTTCTACACGGAATAATCCCCTTTTTTGTAGATTTACCCTACGAATAAATACAGCCTGCCATGAAGCGTTTTCTTCCGGTCCTTTTTCTCAGTGTGATCTCATTTTCGCTGCCCGCGCAAATCAAACGGCCGGTGCTTGTCAACTACCACCAGGTGGTGAGCGGCGACCAGCGGACGGATGTGTATTTCCCGCTGCTCAGGGGTAAAAATGTGGCCCTGGTGGTCAACCAGAGCTCTGTGATCGGGAACAACAACCTGGTGGACACGCTGGTGGCTTCCGGCATCAAAGTATTGAAGATCTTCAGTCCCGAGCACGGATTCAGGGGCAATGCCGGCGCCGGCGATGTGGTAAAAGACGGCAAAGACGTCCAAACGGGCATTCCCATCATTTCGCTGTACGGAAAACATACCATGCCTTCGGATGATGATATGAAAGACATCGATGTGGTGGTTTTCGACCTGCAGGATGTGGGCGCCCGGTTTTACACCTACACCTCTACCCTGGCGCTGGTGATGGAAGCCTGCGCCACGCATCACATTCCGGTGATCGTGCTCGACCGTCCCGACCCCAACGGCTTTTATGTGGACGGGCCGATTCTGGAAAAGAAATACAAATCCTTTGTGGGGATGTTTCCCGTGCCGGTGGTTTACGGCATGACCATCGGCGAATACGCAAGGATGCTCAACGGCGAACGCTGGCTCAAAGACAGCGTCCAATGCGATCTGAAGGTGATTCCGCTGAAAAACTACGATCACCATTTGATCGTAAAACTGCCCGTGAAGCCCTCGCCCAACCTGCCCGACTGGGAATCCGTGTATCTGTATCCTTCGCTGTGTTTCTTCGAGGGGACGGCGGTCAGTGTCGGCAGAGGTACGGACCTGCCCTATCAGATCTACGGGCATCCCGACCTGAAAGGGGATTT
Organism: uncultured Lentimicrobiaceae bacterium; assembly: GCA_964456625.1. Classification (GTDB taxonomy): domain Bacteria; phylum Bacteroidota; class Bacteroidia; order Bacteroidales; family F082; genus Sulfidibacterium. The sequence goes on from CAYWBO010000052.1 coordinate 17,517, forward strand.
TACTTTCACGCCCAGAAGTACGCCGGGTGCCAGCCTGCATCCCAAACTGGAAGGGAAACTGTGCCGCGGCACCAACCTTACCTGGTATGCCCGGATGTATTACAAACAGCCCATGCAGTTGCAGTTGGCATGGCTGATCAAAGCTTATAAAAGATTATCGGCCCTGCACAAGCCTTTCTTCAATAACTACTTCAACTACCTGGCAGGCAACGACAAACTGCAGGAACAGATCAAACAGGGCCTTTCACCACGGCAGATCCACCGGAGCTGGCAAAAGGGCCTGGATCATTTTAAGAAAATCAGGAGTAAATACTTGTTGTACCCTTAAGTCCGGCTTTCTCGGTTTTCCTTCCGGGATATACTTTCAGCGCTTCTTCCAGAACTTTTACCGAGCGTTCCAGTGCCGGGACCTTCAGCACATAGCTGATGCGGACTTCGTCTTTTCCCTTTCCGGGCGTGGAATAAAATCCGGAGGCGGGTGCCAGCATCACCGTTTCGTTCTGATATTCGAAGTCTTCCAGCAGCCAGCGGCAGAATTTATCCGAATCGTCGATGGGCAGACGGGCCACCACATAAAACGCACCGGACGGACTGGTGCAGAAAGCGCCTTCGATGCCGTTGATGCCGCTTACGATGGCATTCCGGCGGGCGGTATATTCTTTAAGCACGTTTTCGAAATACGATTTGGGCGTATCCACAGCCGCCTCGGCAGCTACCTGTCCGAACGACGGCGGGCTCAGACGGGCCTGGGCAAATTTCAGGGCCGTAGCCACCACTTCCTTGTTCCGGGAAATCAGCCAGCCGATACGCACACCGCAGGCGCTGTAGCGTTTCGAAACCGAATCGATCAGGATCACATTTTCTTCAATGCCTTTCAGGTGCATGGCGGTATGATGCGTTTTGCCGTCGTAGGTAAACTCGCGGTACACCTCGTCGGCAATCAGATACAGATCGTGTTTTTTGACGATATCCCGCAAGGTGTTCAGCTCTTCTTCCGAATACAGGTAACCCGTGGGATTGTTGGGGTTGCAGATGAGGATGGCTTTGGTTTTCTCGTTGATGTTCTTTTCGAAGTCTTCCACCGGGGGTAATGCAAAACCGCTTTCGATGTCCGACACGATGGGCCGCACTTTGATGCCTGCGTTGATGGCAAAGCCGTTGTAGTTGGCATAGAAAGGCTCGGGGATGATGACTTCGTCGCCCGGATCCATAATGCTCTGGAAGGTAAACAGCAGGGCTTCGGAAGCACCGGCACCCACGATGATCTGATCAGGGGTCACATCAATATTCACGGACTTGTAATAATCACAGAGTCGTTTTCTCAAGGAAAGAATCCCGGCACTGTGGCTGTATTAAATCACTTTATGATAGTAATTTCTTACGGCGTTCAGGGCTACTTCCGGCGTTTCGATATCCGGTTGCCCGATGTTCAGATGATAAACAGCCCTTCCTTTGCTCTTGGCGGCCTCGGCATAAGGCACCAGCTTACGGATGGGCGATTCGGGCATCTTCTGCCCTTTAAATGATATTTTAGGCATGATATTTTTTGGAATTTAGGTTACTATTAATCGTTCTTCACTTCCGGCGTGGCACCCTTGGCGGTGTCTTTCACCGGCATCATGGCGGCGGGACGTGCCACCACCCGGCCCCGGATGTGCAGCACCACCGGTTTCTTCTCGCTGGAATTCACCACCACGGTTTTGTTGAAATTACCCTCGAAGCTGGTGTTGTACGTCACCTTGATCTCGCTGGAATCTCCGGGCATGATCGGCGCCTTCGGATACGAGGCCACCGTGCAGCCGCAGGAAGACTGTGGTTTGGTCAGAAGCAAAGGCTCTTTCCCGTTGTTTTTAAACTTGAAGGTGTAGGTACCATCCGATCCTTTGAAAATATCCCCAAAGTCGTGATGCGTATCCTTAAACTGAAGCTGCGTTTCTGTTTTTTTGGCTTTCTTCGTCACATGCTGTGACCAGGAAACCGTTACGCTGCCCATCAAAAGCAGGAGGATCAAAAACCGTTTCATATGTATCTCTTTTTTGGCCTGTAACAGGCTCGTTTATTAATGACTAATCCGTTGTCAAAATTAATAATAAAAACCACTGCTTCTGTAAATCATCAAGGAAAAGCAGCATGCCCATTCCAAACAGCATCACATTTCATCAACAGGCAAAAAACATTCCGGAAGCTTATTTTTAACCGGTTACGATAAAAAGTATCTTTGCCGGTACAAATCATACGACAACTCAGCAGAACATTTTTTCAGAAGCTATTTGTATAATCGTAGATTTTTATAATTTTGCAGCCTCAAAAACGGCGAGGTAGCTCAGTTGGTTAGAGCGTCGGATTCATAACCCGGAGGTCCCGAGTTCAATTCTCGGCCTCGCTACAACAAAACCCGGTACGGAAGTATCGGGTTTATTATTTTGAACAAGCCCCAAATTTATTTGAGGGCGCAGTGAGAAATAATAAACCGGGGCCGAAAGGCCGGGTTTATTGTAAAGCCCCTCACTTGAGAATCGGCGAAGCCAATTCTCTATGCCCCAAATTTATTTGAGGGC
>CAYWBO010000053.1:0-19324 GCA_964456625.1 uncultured Lentimicrobiaceae bacterium
AGGTCGTTGTCGATGGTTTTGGGAACGTGGATGTTCTGGATGTGAACGTCGTTTTCCTTCAGGTATTTTGATATTCGATTGGCGGTGGAAGCGGTGTCGTCGCCGCCGATGGTCACCAGCAGCTTCACATTGTGCTTGACGAAAAAGTTCGTGTTGAATTCCGAATCTTTGGGTTTAAACCGGCTCATGATCAGGGAAGAACCGCCCCGTTTGTGAATGTCGTCAGCCAGTTTAAAATCTATTTCCTCAATATCCGGGTTATCAGAAAACAGGCCTTTGTATCCTTCATGGATCCCCAGGACACGGTACCCGTCATATAAAAATGCTTTCGCCACAGAGCTGATCACTGAGTTAATGCCCGGTGCCGGGCCGCCACCACATAAAAGTGCAATCGATTGTTTCATAAGGTCAAATTTTTTTTCAGGACAAAGATAAAAAATGAGGTCTTCGGAGTCTGCTTTCTTTCCAAATTTTGTGAGATGTTTGGATTTGAGAATTAAAGGAAAGGATTGAAATTGTAAAACCCACCCCTACACCTCCCGAATGAATTCGGGACAGGCTCTCCGGGGAGGGGATCAGAAGGATCGTGTTTTGAAACCCATGTCACGAAAAATCAGCCAATAAATACCACTTATCCCCTTTAGGGGTTGGGGGTGTGGAAGACAATTTGATGTTCAATTTCTTTAAGAACTTCTTCTATTTTATTTTCCACCTGATCATTCGTAAAACTGATAATGGTTATTCCCAGATCACTTAAATCGTCAGCACGATATTTGTCATATTCTTTCTGATCTCTTTCCAGATGATAGCCGCCATCTACTTCAATAACCAGCTTTAGCTCATGACAGTAAAAATCGACAATAAAATCTGAAATGGGATGCTGCCTTCTGAACTTAACGCCCAGTTTTTTGTTTCGTAGTTTGTTCCAAAGTAGTTTTTCGGCAGCGGTAGGATTATCTCTTAATTCTCTGGCATACTGAAACAGGAATGGTTTTGCTCCATAAAACATGTTGCTGGTTTGTTGGTCCTTTCAAAGATAGGATAATTGATGATTTAGTTTGGATGCCTGCCTGACCCCCCGTCCCGCTTGCAGGACGACCCCCTAAAGGGGGAATCTACCCCTTTGGAGCGCGACACTGAACTCCCCTTTAGGGGTTGGGGGCATCGAGGAAAATGTGAAAGCTCGCCCCTTTAGAGATCCGTGGTGCGCCGGATAAAACCAGGAAGATTGAAAAAGGTTCTTTTATAAACGAATACTCAATTCATAAACGCGCGTCATTGCGATGATCCCGGTTTACCGGGGAAGAAGCAATCTCATTCTTGTTTGAATATTCTCTAATTATGAGATCGCTTTCCCGATGGATCGGGAGTCGCCTCCTCGCGATGACGAGGGTGTGATTAAGTTTCCTTCTGCAACAACAACTGAATGGTGGTCCGGGTTTTCTGGGTCAGGAAGATGTGCTTCCCGGCACTGAACCGGTTCACCAGTTCGTCGTTGTAGTGCCGGATGGTCAGCAGTTCCAGGCCTGTATTGTATTTCAGGATGAAAGAATCTTTCAGTTCTTTGGTGATCTTCTCGAGCTTTTCCAGGTTTTCGTCAAAGATCACTGAAAAGCTGACGGCGGAATTCTGCATCAGGTTGATGTGAAAACGGTTTTTACTCAGGGCAGTGAAGAGTTTCTTCAGTGATTCTTCCGCCATAAAAGAAAGGTCGCGGGTGCTGATACTCAGCAACGCCTGGTTTTTCTTCACGATGAACTTGGGAATTTTGGCGTCGTCCGATTCATCGGCATCGATGAGCGTCGGCTCCGACTGCGGGTCGAAAAACGCGCAGACTTTCAGCAGGATGCCTTTTTTCTTCAGGGGCTGGATGGTCTTGGGATGAATGACGGAAGCGCCGTAAAAAGCCAGCTCGATGGCTTCGTTGTAACTTACATGCGGCAGTTTCACGGCATCGGGGAACAGCCGCGGATCGGCGTTCATCAAACCCGGGACATCTTTCCAGATGCAGACTTCTTCGGCTTCCAGCAGATACGCCAGCATGGCGGCGGTAAAGTCGGAACCTTCACGCCCCAGCGTGGTGGTGATGCCCAGATGGTCGGCGGCTACAAAGCCCTGCGTCAGCACCACTTCCTTTTTGTCGAGCGAGGGCACCACGCGTGCCTCGACGCTTTTGGCAGTCATATCCCAGTTGACAGAAGCATTGGTATAACGGCTGTCGGTGATGATCAGGCACTGTGCATCCACCAGATGCACGGGAATGCCCTGGCTTGCCAGAAAACTGTTGATGATGCTGACGGAAAAAGTCTCTCCATACGAGACAATCTGGTCATATCCTTTGTACACATCGCGGTAGCTGACACTGAGCGCCTCCCACAACAGGCGGAAATCTTCTTCCAGCGAGGGAATGGCATCATGAAAATCCTGCAGGTCCAGCGCTTCTGCCAGCAGCAGGTGCTTGTGTTTCAGCTCAAAATATTTTTGTTGTAACTGTTTCTGATCTTTAGCCCGCGACAAGCGGTACAGCTCCTCCAGCGCATTGGTGGTCTTGCCGATGGCGGAAACCACTACCACCATGGGTTCACACTGGAACTCATTCACCAGTGCTGCCATCTTCCTGATTCCTTCAGCGTTCTGGAGCAGCGCCCCCCCAAACTTAAATACTCTAGGCATAAATTCCTCTCAAATTAAAAGCGTTCCTTAATCAATCCCATTTTGTAAGCGGTCAGTAACATTGTCAGATCACTGATCTGTGATAAAATGCTTTTCCCGACGTCGGTTTCCTTGACCCTTTTCCGCTTGCTGTTTTCCTCTATAAAAATCAGTTTTGAGATGATGTCTTTGTCTTCCTGAATGGCTTTTTGCCGCGACTCGAAAGATTTGTGTTCCACCAGCACCATCCCGTACGAGTTGTAAATCAACGTGTAGCCCGAAACGCCCGTTACTTTCTGATAGGGTTTCGACATGCCGCCGTCGATCACAAATAATTTTCCGTTGGCCTTGATGGGCGTTTCTCCTTTTTTCACTTTCACCGGCACATGGCCGTTCACGATGTGCGAGTTGGCACCGGTAAGGCCGAACTCGTTCAGGATCGTGTTACACAATTTTTCATCGTCATAAACCAGCGAATAATAGGGATTGCTGGCTTCTTTGTAGGTTTCCTTTTCCGCAAGAAAATACCGCTCGAAAGTCGTCATCTTGGCTTTGCCATACAACGGCGATGACTCCCCGCACCATAAATACCACATGTAATCGGAGGTGGGTTCGTGTTTGCGCTGAAAGCGGTGATGATGTGCTTTGCGTGCGATGCGGTCGAACTGATCGCACAGCGCTTTTCCCGAATACGAAGAACCTTCGATCTCGAAGGAGGCAAAGTCGCCGTTTTCTTTCAGCGGAATACATCCGTGATAAAGCAGATTCTCGTTAAAAGTAAGGTACATGCTTCCGTGCGAGAACAGGAAGCCAATGTGGCTCTGGAGCCGCGCACTGTTTTTGATGCTGTTAGCCAGCTTCTCCATCACCGATTCTTCTTCCTCCGTCAGCAGGTAAGGATCTTCTTTGAGGATGGTCGGGAAATGATTGTCCAGCAGGTTGTATTCTTTTCCGCCGATGCGGATGGTACCTTTGTCGAAATCAATTTTATCCAGGAGCCGGCGGTCTTCCATCCCGAATTCCGGGTTGCGTTCCACGATCTGTCCTTCCAGCTTGAACTGGATGACAGAGATGGCTTTGTGCATTTTTTTGATCAGCTCCAGGTCCTTAGAGTCCTGCGACATCTGTGGGATGAACTGCGTGCAGGGATCTTTGCCGTAAGTGTCGATGGCCAGCGTAGCCAGCGGCATGATGTTGATGCCGTAGGCGTCTTCCAGCGTGTCAATGTTGTTGTAACGCAGCGAAACACGGATCATGTTGGCGATCAGCGCCCGGTTTCCTGAAGCAGCGCCCATCCAGAGCATGTCGTGGTTTCCCCACTGAATGTCCACCGAATGGTAGTTGACGATGCGGTCCATCACTTTTTCCGCATGCGGCCCGCGGTCGTAGATATCGCCGATGATGTGCAGCCTGTCGATCAGCAGCCGCTGGATGAATCTACAGATGGCGATGATGAACGCTTCGGCCCGGTCGATCCGGATGATGGTGTTGATGATGTCCTCAAAATAGTCTTCTTTTTCTTCACCGCTTTCGTTCAAAAGCTCCTCGATGATGTATCCGAAATTTTCCGGCATGGCTTTCCGGACTTTCGACCGCGTGTATTTCGATGCAGCGGCACGGGCCACCACGATCAGCCTTTGCAGTGTGAGCGCAAACCATTCGTCGGGGTCTTCTTCATTTTTTAAGATGAGGTCCAGCTTGTCTTCCGGGTAATAGATCAGGGTAGCCAGGGCTTTTTTATCGTTTTCTCGGATGCTTTTTCCGAAAACATCATCGATTTTTTTCCGCACCACACCCGAAGCGTTCGCCAGCACGTGGCTGAAAGTCTCATATTCGCCGTGAATGTCGCTCAGAAAATGTTCGGTCCCTTTCGGGAGATTTAAGATGGCTTCCAGGTTGATGACCTCGGTACTCGCTGCCTGGATGTTTTTAAAATCATTGGAAAGCAGACGCAGGTATTTCAGCTGACCTTCAACTTGTTCCTTGGTAAAGGGATGATTATGGTTGTGATTCATTCAGCGTTCAGATTAAGATGGTTACAAAATTAAGAAACCTTACGGAATGGAAAAGGATAGAATTTTTCAGGAGAAGGCAATTAAACTTTTATAGGGATTTTTAACATACGGGCAGGATGCGGCTCAGACAGAATATCTTCTGTTGACGGAGAGCTTCTCACGCAACTGTCCCATGAATTCACAACGTTCACAAACTTCCTGTTCCGGGTCATCGACATACGGGCAGTGAGCACATTTGTTTATGGGATTGTAATAGGTGACCACAACTTTTTTCGAAACCCGGCATAAAGCGACAATGCCGATAACGGGAGTGAAGAAAAAACTGATCAGAAAGGCTTTGAACAAAGCAATTCTCCTGTGGGATGCTACCAATACGACTCCCAGGACGAGAAATAAATAAACAGGAACAAAATAAATGAGTGAATTTGTCGTCATGAGAAGGAAACTTCAACTTCTGTACCTAAATTTTTAAGATGTTGTCTTTTAAAAGAATAAAATTTTACGGGCTTTGAAAAGAATATTAAAATCTCCTTTTTCGGATGATAACGGAGAAAAATCAGACAGGGACTTGAGGGAATTTTATAGTTTTGCACCCTTTATGCAGAAACACATTCTTAAATCCGGAGTATTCGTTTTCATGGTCGCCATGCTTTTTTTGGTTTCGTGTACTTCGAAATCCAGGAAGGCGGTTGTGGATCCATCGGCAAAACAGATCAGAACGGAAGATTGTATTGTTCCTTACATTTCTCTCGACAGTATCATCATCGCTCCCGAAAGGAAAAAACTGGAAAGGACTTTTGACCATTTGAGAAGACTTACCGGTTTCAACGGGGTGGTATTGTATGCGGAAAAGGGAAGGATTATCTTTGAGAAAGCCTACGGATACAGAGATGTAAGATACAGACGAGATCCGCTGAAGGTAACCGACCGGTTTCAGCTGGCGTCGGGCTCCAAGATGTTTTCTGCACTGGCCATTATGATCCTGGAACACGAGGGAAAGGTAAACTATGATACCGATATCCGGGCTTATCTTCCGGGGTTTCCCTATGAGGGCGTCACACTCAGGATGCTGATGAACCACCGTTCGGGGCTGCCGCGGTACATGAGCCTGGGACAGAAGGAATGGAAGAACAAACGCATCCCCATGAGCAACACATCCATGCTGGCGCTGATGGAGCAGTACCACCCCCATCCGTATTTCAAACCCGACCACGGATTTAACTATTGCAACACCAATTATGCATTGCTGGCAAACGTGGTGGAAGCCGTTACCGGGATGCATTTTGAAGATTTTATGCGCAAGGCAATCTTTGATCCGTTGCACATGGACTCCACGTTTCTTTACAATATGAGAGGCGACAAAGAAGTTCCGTTGTTTGTGGAAAAAGGAGTGCCGGGATATTATCGTCGAGGCTGGCGCTGGCGCCGTGAAACCAACAGCTACCTCAATGGTGTGCTGGGCGACAAGAATGTCTATACTTCGGTGGAAGAGCTGTATAAATTCGACCGTTCGTGGGATCTTTTTACCCTATTGCCCGATTCGGCTATACGTGAAGCTTTTGTGCCGGGAAGTCCGCATTACTGGCGTCACCGCGATAATTACGGTTTCGGATGGCGGATCCGTGGCGATATAGACAGCACCGTGTATCATTTCGGATGGTGGAAGGGATTCCGCAGCTATAACATCCGCGACATGAAACATCACAAAACCCTGATCGTGCTTTCGAATACCGACCGCGGGCCCGGATCGGCCAATTTCTGGCATATCATAAAATCGGATACGGTTCCGCTGGGAAATGCAATTCCCCTGAGCTGCAGGCCGAAAAATATTAAAGTAAAAGAAAAATAGTCTGATCTGTTATTTTGAAGTTTTGCTGAAGCTGATCTTCTTTTCAAAGGGTTTGATCATCAAAACGACGATCCAGCTGAAGAACACCAGTAAACTTCCCGCCATCAATGGCGTTTCATAGCCTTTCATGATTTCCACGTTCAATAAGAAACCACCGATTAATGGAGCGATAAACTGCGAGGCAGACACTACCGATTGACGGATACCCAGAATCTCACCCTGAGAATCTTCTTCGGAGCTTTCCGAAAGAATGGCCGAAAAGTTGGGTTGCATGAAACCGATAAACAGTGCCAGCAGCGCCAGGACAAAGTAAAGATCGGTTTTCCCTACGAAAATAGATGCCATCAGCAAAGCGGCCGAAGGCAGCATGGTAATTTTTAAGATCTTTCGGGCAGAAGTTTTGTTGGCAAATTTTCGTACCACATAACCCTGGGAAATCACGATCCAGAAACCGATATATACGAACAGATAAGCAATTCCGGAGCCCGTGAGGTGAAACTTCCCGTAAAGGAAAACCTGGAAGAAATATTCAAACAGCACCCATCCCAGGTTACTCAGAAATACGGCGATAAAAATTGTTTTCAGATGTTTGTAAGTGAAAGCGGTTTTCAGGTTGATGAAAGTCCCCTTGACAGAAACGTCGCGTTTCTTCCTGTCTGTCAGTGTTTCAGGAAGTTTGAAACGGATCAGCGCCAGGTTGGCCAGGGCAAAGACAGCGGCGGCAAGAAAAGGCGTGATGGTGGTGAAATAGGGTGAAATGCGTGTATCGCTGAGAATACCGCCAATGGCCGGCCCGATAATGAAACCCAGTCCGAAGGCAGCGCCAATCATTCCGAAATTGCGTACTTTGGATTTTTCGTCCTTGCTCAGGTCGGCGATGGAAGCCATGGCTACCGAAATATTTCCGCCCGTGAACCCGTCAATGATCCGGCTGAAAAACAACATCCACAGGCTGGAGAAATAAATTCCCGCAGCAAAAACCAGATATCCCAGAAAACTGCCGAACAACGAAAGGCTCAGGATCTTTTTCCTGCCGTGATTGTCGGAAAGTCTCCCCAGCAGCGGGGCCCCGAAAAACTGGGCCAGCGGATAAGCTGCCAGCAGAAATCCCAAAACAATATTGATATGGTCGGCCGAAAAACCCAAAGGGAAGAAATTGTGGAGCTTGAAAATAATAGGTACAAAAGGAATGATGATCCCCAGCCCGATCATATCAAGCAGCACGGTGGCAAACAATATAATAAGCGGCTTTTTCTTCATGATGCCAAATTCTGATTTTAAGCCTGCAAAGGTACGGAAGTAGTTTTTCTAATTAGGTAGTGTAAGGTTAAAATTATTTAAAGTGACAGTTATTAAAAAGTTTCTTAATTTTGGGGGAGAACCTGTATTTTGATGGCCATCTTTTTAAAGGCGTTGAGAGTAACCAATTTGTGAAAACAAAAGACAATTTAAACCTGTAGTGACCCGGAGTCTGATTTACCTTGTAAAATTGAAGCCCTTTCAATAGAGGTGTTTACTAAAAAATGAAATCATGAAAATAGAAATGTGGCAATTGTGGATTATTGTTTCCATCGTGCTTTTTATTGCGGAAATTTTTGTTCCCACCTTCTTTGCAGCCAGCCTGGGCATCGGCTGTTTGATTGCAGGAGTTTTTGCATTTCTGGGTTTTGGATTAAAAGTGGAGCTAATCGTATTTTCGGTGGGAACGCTTCTCAGCTTCTTTTTGGTGCGACCGTTTATGCTGAAATATGCACACAAAAAAAGCCAACATGTAAAGACGAATGCAGATGCTCTTGTAGGAAAGATCGGCAGGGTTTCGGTGACCATCGATGGTGCTAAAAATACCGGAAGGGTGAGCCTGGACGGAGATGACTGGAAGGCGGAAACCGAAAATGGCGTGATTATTAATACAGGTGAAAAAGTAGAAATTGTAAAAGTTGACAGTACGGTCTTAATCGTTAAACCAATTAAAAAGGAGGAATAAATTATGGGAATCAATATTATTTTAGGACTTATCGCCCTTTTTGTAATCATCTTTGCCCTTGCGGGCTTTAAGATTGTGAAGCAATCCGAAACCATCGTCATCGAACGGTTGGGAAAATATAATAAAACCCTGCCTGCGGGAATCAACATCATCTGGCCTGTCATCGACCGACCCCGTGAAATTATGTGGCGTTACGTGCGGGAAGGGATAGATGGAAGAAATTTTGTGATCAAGAGGAGCGTATCAAGAATCGATCTTCGTGAGACGGTGTACGATTTTCCGAAGCAAAATGTGATTACGGAAGATAATGTGGTCACAGAAATCAATGCGATTTTATATTTCCAGATCATGGACCCGGTAAAGGCGGTTTATGAAATTTCCAATTTGCCTGATGCAATTGAAAAACTAACCCAAACAACCTTGAGAAATGTCATCGGAGACATGAATCTTGATGAAACATTGACTTCGCGCGATACCATAAATGCAAGATTACGGGAAGTCCTCGATGAGGCTACAAATAAATGGGGTGTGAAGGTCAACAGGGTGGAGCTGCAGGATATTAATCCGCCGCATGATATCAGGGATGCCATGGAAAAACAGATGCGTGCCGAACGTGATAAAAGGGCAAAAATTCTGGAGGCAGAAGGTGAAAAACAATCTCAGATTTTGAGATCAGAAGGATTGAAACTGGCCGCCATCAACAATGCGGAAGGCGAGAAACAATCCCAGATATTGAGAGCTGACGGTCAGGCACAAGCCAGGATCAGAACCGCACAGGGAGAGGCAGAGGCCATTTTAAAGATTACCGAATCTATTACATCGACAAAAGGTGATCCCGTAAATTATCTGGTCGCAATCCGTTATATCGATACATTGAAAGAAATGGTGAGCGGCAAAGACAACAAATTGGTTTATATACCTTACGAAGCTACAGGCGTTTTGAGTTCCATAGGCGGAATAAAAGACATGCTGAATTCACAGGTCAAATCCTGAGATAATAGGTTGTCGGACGTTTCTGATTCAATTGATTAGTTTGAGGGGCGGAATGAAATTCCGCCCCTCAAGTGTTTTCCTTCCAATTTTATCTTAAAGGCCGTTACTTTTTACCGCCAAAGAGTCTCTTGAAAAAGTTCAGGACACGGTTCTCTTTTTTCTTTTCCTTAACAGCTTGTCCCGTATGCTGATTGCTTTTACTTTTCCCCTGGAACAGTCGGTTGAAAAATCCTTTAATGCCCATCTGTCGGTAGGGGTTGCATTGCAGGAAGGAATAAGTATTCTGAGGGATGTCAAAGGGGGTTATGTACTTTTCTCTGAGTCCCGGATCCTGATTGATCCCACGAATGACATTGGCTACGATGGGCAGAGCCAAAGAAGCTCCCGTTCCGTTACCGTCATAAAAGTGTACATCCGGGGTGCTGGCGCCCACCCAGGTACCCAGCACGATATCCGGCGTATAAGCCAGAAACCATGCATTCGAATAATCCTGTGCTGTGCCTGTCTTTCCAGCTAGCTCGGCCGTAATTCCATAGCGGCTTCGTATACTTCTTCCGGTTCCCTGGTTGATGACCTGTTGCAGAATTGCAGTCAGCGTACGGCAGGTCTCGGCGTCGAATATCGGTTCTCCGTTGTCTGGTGCTCTTTGATACAAAATATTTCCCGAGGCATCGGTAATCTTTTGGATCATGAACAGGTTGTTCATGTTGCCCTGATTCGCAAAGGCTCCATAGGCTCTGACAATTTCCTGAAGCGACAGATCGAGGGTGCCGATGGCGATGGAAGGGTCGTTGCCCGGCACTTCCGGGAAATTCAGCTTTTTACAGGTGTTGATGAGGTTTTCCCGCCCCACTTTAAAATAAAGATCCACGGTGGGAATATTCATGGAATTCGTCAGCGCGTACCAAAGTGCCACGGTGCTGTCAGGTGTTGACGAGTGGTCGTAATTTTGCGGCTTCCAGTCGTGGTACTGCGGATAGGTCTTTTCTTCGTTGGCGAGATACGTACAGGGTGTGTATCCGTTTTCCAGCGCTGAGGCATACAATACCGGCTTAAAAGCGGAGGCAATCTGGCGGTGCGACAAAACCATGTCAAAAGGAAGATACCGGTAATTGTTGCCGCCGATCCACGAAAGTACAGCCCCGTTTTTTGGGTTGGTGACCAGCACGGCGGCATTCAGCATTTTGTAATAATACCACAGGCTGTCGAGGGGCGTTATGTTTCTCGTCTGTACCCCTTTCCAGGTAAACAGCTCCACGTCGTGCTTCGGACCGTTTTTTATAGGGTGTTGTTTGGCCCACTGTTTTTTAAAATGGTAAGCTTCGAGTTCACGATCCAGTCTGGGCTGCATCACCGAAAGTTGTTTTCTTACCGCTTCTTTTGCAAATTGCTGGATCTGCATGTTCAGCGTGGTATATATTTTCAGTCCATCGGTTTCAAGGTTGTAATCCTTTCCCGCAGCGGCATTGATACTATCCAGTATTTTCAACGCTTTTTGTTTAACCTGATAGACAAAATAACCAGCCGGCGCATTTAAACTGACGTTTCGGTAATCGAGTTTCAGCGGTTGTTTTTCAAGACGGGCCGCTTCAGATGCAGACAGATAATGCTGTTTCTCCATCAGGTTCAGCACAAGATTCCGGCGTTGCAGGGAGTGTTCCGGATGGAGCCGTGGATCGTAATAGGTGTTGGCTCTTAACAAAGCCACCAACACTGCCGATTCATCCGGCGTCAGCTCCAGAGCGGGTTTGTTAAAATATCGGTGCGCTGCCGATTCCACACCGTAGACATTTTCACCGAAAGGCACGGAGTTAAGATACAACAGCAACAACTCTTTTTTGCTGTAGACATCTTCGAGGCGCGAGGCAACAATAACTTCCTTGATCTTGTTGATGGGGAGGCTTAAAAATCCGTAATTGCTACGACCGTAAAGGTTTTTCGCCAACTGCTGGGTCAGCGTGCTGCCACCGCCGCGGTCTTCACCCAGCAAGATGCTTTTTACAAGCACCCGGAAATAACTTCGGATGTCGTAACCTTTGTGTGAAAAAAAGCGTTTGTCTTCCGTCGCCACCAGCGCGTGCACCAGGTTATCCGGAATGTCATTCCATCCGATGTTCGTGCGGTTTTTGGCAAAATATTTCCCGATCAGCACACTGTCGGAAGAATACACCAGCGAAGCCTGTTCGTTGTGAATGGCCAGTAAGGTTGTTTTGTTGGGTAAAACGCCGAATACTCCGATGTATACCGTCAGAAAGAGTAAAACCACGAGAAAAGCAGCTGAAAACGCCGTGATGGAACCGAAGACTACTATTTTCTTTAACGGACTCTTTTTTTTCGATTTCATAATAAGTAGTTCTTAGGAAACTTCCTCGTTATTTCAAGCAAATGCCAGGCTTTGTCTTGATAAAAACGGGAAACCCGATAAAAAATTATTTTGAAAATAATTATCATGAGAATTGTTGTTCTAAATCGTTAAAGTATGAACATTTAAAAACCTGTCAACCCACTGTGCTTAACTTTTTTTGTAGGCCCGCAGGGGGCCGCTTTTTTCAAAGAACCGTATATTTACAAATCTAATTATGATGAATAAATGCATTCATCGATCTATCCAGAACGCTTAAAATATTATGGAAAAAAACTTAGTCACTCAGGAGTTTAACAGGATTGTAAAAAATAAGTTTAACGTTTATAACAGTTTGTTTTTGAGCTTGCCATACCCCAAGGTGAGCCACATCGGGATGTTGATTCCGTTGCTTTGTGAAGTCAGCAGAAGCGGATTGAAACAAGAGAAAGACCCGGAAGAAATTATAGATGCTTTTTTCCTCCGTCATACCAAAATAAGGTCGGAAGAAGAAAAAATCGATTTCATGTTGCGTGTGATCCAGTATGTAGAAAGACAGGTTGTTTTGTACGATAGTGTTGAAGATTCGGCTTTTCCGGAGTTGGTCGCCTATCAAAATGACCTTTCATTAAAAGACTACATCAACTTATCTGTAAACAAAAAAGAAGCGACGAAGATCCTTGATAAGCTCTCGACTTTTGCTGTCAGGATTGTGTTTACAGCCCACCCCACTCAGTTTTATCCGCCTTCTGTGTTGGACATTATCGCCCGGTTGAGGAAATTTATCAGGAAGAACAGCATCGATGATATTGATATTACGTTGCAGCAACTGGGCTTGACATCGTTTATCAATAAGAAAAAACCGACGCCGCTGGAGGAAGCGCAGAACGTAATCTATTTTTTGACTCACGTGTATTATGATTCTGTGGGCGAACTTTACCATAACATCAGGAAGAATATGCCCGATGGACATTTCCATAATCCGGAGATCATTCAACTGGGGTTCTGGCCTGGCGGTGACCGCGACGGGAATCCCTTTGTGACGTATGAAACCACACGGGCTGTCGCTGATGAACTCAGAATGTCGCTGATGAAGCGGTACCATGATGATTTGATGAGGTTAAAGCAAAAGCTGACTTTCCGCGGCGTTGAAGACGTAATCTCGGTGCTGAGCGAAACCATCTATGTGGCAATGTACGACAACCAGAAAGTCATTTCATTCAGCGAGATCATGGATCCGCTTCTGGAAATTTCCGAATCGTTGAAAACCAATTACAATCAACTGTATCTGGATGAAGTGGAATCGCTTATTGACAAGGTGAATATTTTCAAAACGCATTTTGCCAGCCTGGACATCCGGCAAAATCACATCATTCACCAAAAAGCAGTGGAAACCGTTTTAAAACAAAATGGGATCGTAAAGGAAAGTTTGAACGAGCTGTCACCTGAAGAACTGAAGTCAGTTTTGATTCATGGGAACCTGAAAGCCGACCTGAGTTCTTTTGATGATGTGGTGGTGAAAGATACGGTGATGAATATCACGCAATTAAAAGAAATTCAAAGAAAAAACGGGGTGGAAGGTTGTAACCGTTACGTCATTAGTCACGCCGAAGATATTTTTTCCGTGTTGTTTGTGTATGCATTGCTTCGCTGGTATGCCTGGGAAGAAAATCAGGTACAAATGGACATTATTCCTTTGTTTGAATCAATTGAAGGGATGAAAAATTCCGGGCGAATTATGAAGGAACTTTTTGAAATTCCTGAGTATCGCGGGCATGTTCGAAACAGGAAAGATACCCAAACCATTATGCTCGGTTTTTCTGACGGAACCAAAGACGGAGGCTATCTCCAGGCCAATTGGTCCATCTTTAAGACCAAGGAAAATCTTTCGGAGGTTTGTGATGAATACGGTATTAAAGCCATATTCTTTGACGGCAGAGGCGGCCCGCCGGCCAGGGGCGGCGGAAAAACCCATCGTTTTTATGCGGCACAAAGCAATAAAATTGCCAACAATGCCATACAAATGACCATCCAGGGGCAAACCATCAGTAGTAAATATGGCACGAAATTTCAGTTTATCTATAACACCGAACAGCTGTTGACGGCCGGCCTGGCTCATAGTTTGTATGTGGAGGAAAATGAAATTTCCGAAAAAAACAGGGCGTTGATTGAGGAGCTGGCGAAAATCAGTTACGAAAAATACAGGGCACTGAAAAACCATGAAATGTTTGTGCCCTATCTGGAAAACAAAAGTACGCTGAAGTATTACGGGAAAACAAACATCGGGAGCCGCCCCACCAAACGGGGAGACGATAAAAAATTAAATCTGGAGGACTTGAGAGCCATTCCTTTTGTGGGCTCCTGGAGTCAGCTAAAGCAGAACGTTCCGGGTTATTTTGGAATTGGCAGTGCTTTGAAGGCTCTTGCCGATCAGGGTAAGCTGGATGATTTGAAACAATTGTTTTCTGAAGTGCCGTTTTTCCGTGCTTTAATGGAGAACAGCATGATGGCCTTGCTTAAAAGCAATTTTGATTTAACAAAATACATTTCCAAAGACAAGCAGTACAAAGAGTTCTGGGAAATACTTTTCAGCGAATACCAGTTATCAAAAAAGATGACGCTTGAGATTTCCGGATACAAATCTTTGATGGAAGAAGACCCGGTTTCAAAGAACTCTATTAGCATTCGCGAAGACATCGTATTACCGTTGTTGGCGATTCAACAAGCGGCCTTGCAAAAGATTGAAAATAACTCCGATTTCAAGGAAGATTACGAAAAGATCATCCGGAGGTCGCTTTACGGTAACATCAATGCCAGCCGAAACTCGGCTTAGGATTTAAATTTGTGATTTTTGTTGCTTATTCAGATTTGTGCTTGACACCGTCACGAAGTCTCCTACTCATACTTTGAGATCCGTACTTCCCCTTTCAGAATACCCATGGCGTATCCCGCCAGGGCTTCAAAATCATTCACAGAAGGGTAGAGGGCGATGGGAGCCAACCCGCCAATGCGTTTCTTCACATTTTCCAGGAATTTCTCACTGTCAAAGATAAACCCGGTCAGGATGATGGCATCTACCTTGCCTTCCAGGGTGGCATAATGCGAAGCGATTTCCTTGGACGCCGCATAGGCCAGCGCGCTTGAGATGAACAACGCTTTTTCGTTCCCTTCGGCGATCATGTGGTTGATCTCGTTGATGTTGTCGGTGCCCAGATAGGCAGCATAACCGCCTTTATACGTGATCATTTCCATGATCTCGGCTTCGGTATATTTTCCGCTGAAGCACAAATGCACCAGTTGTCCCATGGGAAGCGTGCCGGTACGACGGATGGAAAAAGGCCCGCCGCCGTCGAAAGCCTGGTTCACGTCTACCACCTTGCCTTGTTTGTGGGCACCAATGGAAATGCCGCCGCTTCCGACATGGCAGATGATCAGGTTGAGGTCGGTGTACTTCTTGTTCACCGATTTGGCATATTTACAGGCCACATGCTTGTGATTCAGTGCGTGGAAAATGGATTTTCTTTCAAATAACGGATGTCCGGTGACCCGAGCCAGATCGCACAACTCATCCACCACCACGGGATTGGCCATGTACGCTTTCTTGCCCCATTCTTTGGCAAACGCGTAGGCGATCAATCCGCCCAGGTTGGTTTCGTGCATCCCCATCACGCCAACGGTAAGGTCGCGCACCATGGCTTCGTTGATCTCGTATACCCCCTGTGAAACGGGTTTTACCATGCCGCTGCGGCCCATGACCACTTCGATGTTATTCAGATCCAGGTCATTTCTCTTGAGCTCTTTCATGATGCATTCCATCCTGAATGTGGTCTGCTCGGGAATGGTTTTGAACTGTGAAAGCTCCTCCTTGCTGTGTTTGATGGTCTTCAGAAAAACGGGATCCACATTCCTGTATACGGCAATTCTGGTACAATCAACTTCCGGATAAATAATCAGAATGCATTTGGTAATCATGATCTCTATTTTTTAGATAAAAGTAGCAAAAGATTCGAATCAAAATACTTACATATTCCTTCTGTACTGCCCTCCCACGCTGAAAAGCGACCGGGTGATCTGACCAATGGATGCGTATTTTCCGGCTTCCATCAGTGCTTCGAAAATGTTTTTGTTCTGGATGGCTGCATCCTGAAGTGCTTTCAGATGGTCAGCGCTTTCCTTCTCCCAGGTTGTGTGCAGCCTTTCCAGCATGGTGATCTGGTATTCCTTTTCTTCCTCGGTGGCCCGGATGATCTCGCCGGGAATTTCCGTGTGCGATTCCTTGCCGGAGAAAAAGGTGTTCACCCCGATAATGGGCAGTTTGCCGCTGTGCTTCAGCGTTTCGTAATACAAGGATTCTTCCTGGATCTTGCTGCGCTGGTACATGGTTTCCATGGCCCCCAGCACGCCGCCGCGTTCCGTGATGCGGTCGAATTCGGAAAGAATGGCTTCTTCCACCAGGTCGGTCAACTCTTCGATAATGAAGGAACCCTGCAACGGATTCTGGTTCTTGGCCAGCCCGAGTTCGTAGTTGATGATCATCTGGATGGCAATGGCCCGTCGTACCGAAGATTCTGTCGGTGTGGTGATGGCTTCGTCGTAGGCATTGGTATGTAGTGAGTTGCAATTGTCGTAAATGGCATACAGTGCCTGCAACGTGGTACGGATGTCGTTGAACTCGATTTCCTGTGCGTGCAGCGAACGTCCGGATGTCTGGATATGATATTTCAGCTTTTGGGAACGCTCGTTGGCGTGATATTTCAGCTTCATGGCCTTGGCCCAGATAAGCCGGGCCACTCTTCCGATGACGGCATATTCCGGATCTTCACCATTGGAGAAGAAGAACGACAGATTGGGGGCAAACTTGTTGATGTCCATGCCGCGGGACAAATAATATTCCACGTAAGTGAAACCGTTGGCCAGCGTAAACGCCAGCTGCGAAATAGGATTGGCACCGGCTTCCGCGATATGGTAGCCCGAAATGGAAACGCTGTAAAAATTCCTGACATTGTTCTTTGTGAAGTACTCCTGGATGTCGCCCATGAGTTTCAGCGAGAAATCGGTGGAATAGATACAGGTGTTCTGCGCCTGGTCCTCTTTCAGGATATCAGCCTGCACGGTTCCCCGCACTTTAATGATGGTTTCTCTTTTGATGCGTTCGTAAATGTCGGGGGGCAGCACCATGTCGCCGGTAACGCCCAGCAGCATAAGCCCCAGTCCGTTATTACCTTCAGGAAGTTCGCCCTGATAACGCGGTCGTTCCGTGCCTTTTTCGCTGTAGATCTTTTCGATGATCTGCTCTACCTGTTCGGTGAGTCCGTTTTCACGGATGTACAATTCGCATTGCTGGTCGATGGCTGCATTCATAAAATACGCCACCATCGCCGATGCCGGCCCGTTGATGGTCATGGAAACCGAAGTCTTCGCTTCCGCCAGGTTAAAGCCGGAATATAGTTTCTTGGCGTCATCAAGACAGGCAATGGAAACGCCGGAATTACCGATTTTTCCATAAATGTCAGGACGGCGGTCCGGATCTTCACCGTAAAGTGTTACCGAGTCAAACGCCGTAGAAAGCCTGCGTGCCGGCATGCCGCGCGAAACGTAATGGAACCTGCGGTTCGTCCTCTCAGGGCCTCCTTCGCCGGCAAACATCCTTGTCGGATCTTCCCCTTCGCGCTTGAACGGAAATACTCCGGCGGCATAGGGAAATTCACCCGGGACATTTTCTTTCAATACCCATTTCAGGATCTCGCCCCAGCTGCTGTATTGTGGCATGCTGACTTTCGGGATCCTCAGATGGGAAAGCGTCTCAACATAATTTTCAATTTTCAGCTCCCGGTCCCTGACTTCAAACGTAAAATCTTTGTCTGCATAAGCCTGTTTCTTTTCATCCCAGGTTTGGAGAATCTGCAGGTTCCTGGGATCCAGTTCTCTTACCAGCTTATGATAGGTTTCTTTTAATTTTTCTTCCGTTTCCTGATCCCCGGCCTTTTTCACCTCATCAATAGTCTGGTGCAGGCTGAACAATCGTTGCGCCACCGCCGACTGGCTTTCAGCCCACTGATTGTAATTACGTACGGTTTCCGATATCTCCGAAAGATAACGGGTCCGCTGCGGCGGGATGATATGGATCTTTTCCGTCATCTCCGGCTGATGATTCAACTGCGAGTGGAAATCCGTTTCCGTTTTTTCCTTGATGGTTTTCAGAAGTTTGACATACAATTCGTTGACCCCCGGGTCGTTGAACTGCGAGGCCGTGGTGCCGTAAACGGGCATATCGTCAACGGAATCCTCAAAAAGAAGGTGGTTGCGCTGGTATTGTTTTTTTACATCACGTAGCGCATCTTCTGCCCCGCGCTTATCCGATTTGTTCATGGCAATCAGATCGGCAAAATCCAGCATGTCGATCTTTTCCAGCTGGCTGGCGGCACCGTATTCCGGCGTCATCACGTAAAGTGAAAGGTCGCTGTGATCCACAATGGCAGTATCCGACTGCCCGATTCCCGAAGTTTCCAGGATGATCAGATCAAAACCTGCTGCCTGGGCGATGACTTCTGCATCTTTTACATACTTGGAGATGGAAAGATTCGACTGTCGTGTGGCCAGCGAACGCATGTAAACCCGCGGGTTGTCGATGGCGTTCATGCGGATGCGGTCACCCAGCAGGGCTCCGCCGGATTTTCTTTTGGAAGGATCCACGGAAATAATGGCCACGGTCTTGTCCTGAAAATCGTTGAGGAACCTTCTGACAAGCTCATCCACCAGAGATGATTTTCCCGCTCCGCCGGTGCCGGTGATCCCCAACACCGGAGCATGGGACTTTTGCCCCTCTTCCAGACATTGAGCCAGCAACGCTGATATGCTTTCCCGGTTGTTTTCTGCAGCCGATATAACCTTAGCAATGGTACCGTAATTTTTATTTTTTATTTCCTGAAAGTCAATTTTAACATCATTCCCTGTGGGGTAATCTGCTTTTTCCATCAGATCGTTGATCATCCCCTGCAGGCCCATGTGCATACCGTCGTCGGGAGAATAAATACGGGCAATGCCGTATTCCTGCAGTTCTTTGATCTCCTCGGGAAGGATGACGCCGCCTCCGCCTCCGAAAATTTTGATGTGCCCGAACCCCTTTTCTTTCAACATGTCGTACATGTATTTGAAGAATTCCATGTGACCCCCCTGGTACGAGGTAATGGCAACGGCCTGGACATCTTCCTGAATGGCGGTATTGACAATTTCATGAACCGAACGGTTGTGCCCCAGATGAATCACTTCGGCCCCCGTCGACTGGATGATCCGTCTCATAACATTGATGGCGGCGTCGTGTCCGTCAAACAGCGAAGCGGCTGTTACGATCCGAATGTGATGCTGGGGTTGATAAATTTTTGGTAGCTGCATTTCCATTTTATTTGAAGACTGGCAAATATAGGCAAAAGTTGACTTTAAAGGGGAAATATTCGGCTTGAATTGGGACACGAGATGTTGGTTTTCTCTTT